>NZ_CAWVOK010000032.1:0-17819 GCF_963930935.1 Candidatus Xenohaliotis californiensis | reverse complement strand
TTAGATAAAAAAATAGATGATGGCGAACCAGGACTGGGAAAAATAAGATGCAAGGGCATTCTATTTGATTGTTGCTATAACTCAACAAAAGAAAAAGAATGTGTGGAAAATTCATCTTACTATATAGACAACAAACGTAATGGAATATTGGTGCTTTATGCAGGTGCAATAGCTAAATATTAACAATTTTTTGGATGTCTTTTCTTAAGCTGTTGAGCTTTATACTTATAATCAACTTTTGTATAAATTTGTGTACTATTTAATGATGTGTGTCCAAGTAAATCTTGAATAATGCGGACATCTGCACCATTATTCAACATGTGAGTTGCACAACTGTGACGAAATGCATGTGGTGTAATATGATCAGGCAATCCAGCAGCTATGCGTACATTTTGGATAAAATTAGCAACATATGTTCTTTGCATTGGCTTGCCACGCTTACCTAAAAATAACATATTGCTGCTCTTCTTATATGGAAAAATACTGATATACTCATCAATAGCAACTAACACCTTTGGTAATAATGGCACTAATCTTGATTTATCTCTTTTGCCAGAAACTACAACTGATTGAGCATTAATATCTAAACTATCTTTTTTTAGAGATAAAACCTCACTTATACGCAAACCACAACCATACATCAACAAAACTATAGCAATATTGCGTTTAATAATCCAAATTTCAAGTTTCATTAAAGATAAATGTTTAATAAACTTTATCACATCACTTTCATCAATTACTCTTGGCAGACTCAATGGTAGCCTAGGCATTGAAACACATGTTGTTATATTGTTAGTTATTAACCCAGTACTCTGACAATATGAAAAAAAATTTCGAATAGCTGACAAAGCTCTAGCACGAGATGCAGCTATCAAACCACTATTTCTTAAGTGCATTAACCATGAGCGGAATTCTGTAATAGATAAGCTATCAATGGTTTTGTTGGATATAACATCATTGTTTTTCATTAAAAATAAAAAAAAAAATTCAACATCATTTTTATAGGATTTTATTGTATTATCTGATAGCTTAATGCTTAGCATAGAAAGCCATTCATCAAAGGTATTTTGTAGCTTAACATCAAATTTTAGAAGTTGATTTTTTTTTAAAATTTTTAGCATAGTGTATTAGCTTTTTGTAAAGTGCATGCTATTATTATTTATTCTGAAATTAAGAAATAGGCAACATGAAAAATATTGTAGTTGTTGAGTCGCCAACCAAGGCTAAAACAATTGAGAGATATCTGGGGAAAGATTTTCATGTAGTGGCATCTTTTGGTCACATAAGAGAATTACCCTCTAAAAAAGATTCTATAGATATAAACAATAACTTCAAAATGCACTATGAAATAACTTCACATGCAGAAAAACATATTAAAAATATAACAAATGCAATTAAAAATGCCACTACAATATATCTTGCAACTGATCCAGATAGAGAAGGTGAATCTATATCATGGCATATAATAGATGAATTGCAGCTACGCAATAAAATAAAACCTGAAACCATAGTACATAGAATATGTTTCAATGAAATAACTAAAAATGCAATTAAAAATGCCATTCAGAAGCCACAAATAATTAACATGGACTTAGTTTATGCCCAGCAAGCACGAAGAGCTTTAGATTATCTAGTTGGATTTCAAATATCACCAATCTTATGGCGAAAGCTCCCAGGCAGCAGATCTGCTGGAAGAGTTCAATCAGCAGCATTGCGTCTAGTATGTGAACGTGAATCTGAAATTGAAAAATTCAAACAGGAGGAATATTGGGACATATTTGGTAATTTTAAAACAATAAAAAAAGAACAAGTGCTTTATGCAACTTTGATTAAAATCAATGGTAAAAAATTAGAAAAAATGAGTATTAAAACTCAAGATATGGCCAATGATATTCTAACTGCCTTAAATAAAGAAACATTTACTATAGGTGAAGTGAAGAAAAAAAGCATGAAACGTAATCCATATCCACCATTTATAACTTCTACCTTGCAACAAGAAGCATCTAATATGCTTAACATGAGTCCTAAAAAAACTATGCTGATAGCTCAGAAACTTTATGAAGGTGTTGAGATAGATGGGGCAAATATTGGATTAATTACATATATGAGAACTGATGGAACATATATTTCAAAAGATGCAGTAAATGATATGTTCAAATTTATACAAGAATCATATGGAAATCATTATTTACCAATAAAACCTAGGGTTTATGCCAATAAAGTTAAAAATGCACAAGAAGCACATGAGGCAATTAGGCCAACTAGTATATCTAGAACACCTGAGGATCTTAAAATACATTTAGATGCTGATCAATTTAAAATATATAATATTATTTGGTGCAGAGCACTAGCAAGTCAAATGAAAGAGGCTATATTTGATCAAACTATAGTGTCAATTGTAGACAAAGATAACAATATAGAATTTAGATGTCATGGTTCAATTATGTCATTTGATGGTTTCTATAAAATTTATAGACACAATGAAAAAAATAATATTATACCAGATGTATCTCTTGGTGAGAAATGCATTAATGAGAAACTAGAAAAAAAACAACACTTTACTCAACCACCACCAAGATATACAGATGCTTCAATTATAAAAACACTTGAAGAATTTGGAATTGGTAGACCATCTACTTATGCAACTATTGTTTCTATATTACAAGACAGAAAATACATATCAGTGCAAAAGAGAAAAATAAATCCAACAATGCTTGGTAGACTTGTTAATGCATTTCTTATTCTATTTTTCACAAAATACATTGCATATGATTTTACTGCAAAGTTAGAAGAATTTTTAGATGAAATATCAAATGGCAAGAAATCATGGCTTGTTTTTCTGCAGGAATTTTGGCATGAATTTTCTCCAATGATTGAGATTACAGGACAACAAAGTAGACAAGAGGTTATTTCAGCAATAGAAAAATTACTTAAGCATGTTATCTTTCCTAAAAAAGAAAGTGGGGAAGTAGAAAATTTATGCCCTAAATGTAAAAATGGTAAGCTACAGCTAAAACTTGGTAAATTTGGTGGCTTTGTTGGCTGTAGCAAATATCCAGAATGCAAATTTATTCAAAATATATCACAAATTACAGCACAAGAACAAGCTGATGATGAATATCCTAAAATTTTAGAGGAAAAAACAGATAGCTCCATTTCTCTAAAAAAAGGACCTTATGGCTTCTACATACAATTAGATTCAAAAGATTTAGATAAACCAAAACGCATCTCAATTTCATCACCACAAACAATTGATTTGCAGTATGCAAAAAATTTACTATCACTTCCAAAATTCATAGGAGAATTAAATAATGAAAAAATTTATTTAGATAAAAAAAAATATGGTTTCTTTATTAAATATGGAGAAAAAAATTATTCTATAAAAGATTCTAATCCATTTAAAATTAGCATTCCTGAAATACAAAAAATCATCCAAGCAGAAGACAAGAAGCAAGCCAATGAAAAAACGAGAAGAAAGTCTCCTAAAAAATCTTGACCACAATTTTACTCTGTAATAAAGTTAATAAATATTGATATGAGGTTATAATGCTACTTGATGTCACAGGGCAAGGTGTAAAAATTGGCGATGCACTAAACAAACATATTAAAAATCATATTGAGGTAGTAAAAAAACTTTTACCACATGCAATAGATATGAAAGTTATATTTAAAAAAATATCATTTAACTTTCATGCCAAAATAACTATCAATCCAGGCATTAAACACAATATATTTTTATCTGGTGATGCAGATGCTCATGATCCATATGATGCATTTTCACAGGCTTTAAAAAAAATTGAAGGAAAAATTCGCAGATATAGTTCACATCTTCATAAAAAATATACTGCAAACACTAATACACAATTAAAAAATCATCTTAAAAAAGATGGTGTAACTGTTAATAGTTATATTGTTCACTATGATCACGAAGATGAAATGATACCTAATATAAAAAATAAAGATATAACCAAGCTGCAAACCATGTCACTGCTTGATGCAATAATGCATATAGACTTTTCTTCGCAAACAATATTAGTTTTTGTAAATGAAAAAAATCAAAGAATAACAACATTAACAAAACAAAATGATGGGAGTTTTTCCTGTGTTGAGATATAATAAAACTGTAAGAATAAAACCTATAATTTATATTTTATTCGTATTATTTTGCTGTTTATATGCTTATAGTAATTACCTAAGTAAAAATTTTAACATAAAATTTAAATCTACTAAAACTGAAATTATAAATCTTGAACAAAATGATCTTATAACAATATCGCAAAATAAATTTAAATCACTGCTATCTGAAAAAAATAAAACCAAACTAGTTTTAATATATGCAGCATGGTGTCGATTTTGCAGAGATGAAATTGCAATCCTCTCAAATATATTACCAAATTATCATGACAAAAATCTTAGTGTAGTGCTAATATCACTAGATAATGATAAAAAAACATTGCTAAATTTACTTAATAAATATAATATTGGTAATTTAACAAAACCATATTTAGCTGACAGCACTCTAAAAGAAGTAATATATTTTCTCCTAGGTAATTATAAAATTAAATACTCTGGAACAATACCTGTGCTTGCAGTTATTGATACAGATGGTAATGTTTATCAAGGTCAAAGATATAAAAACCCTGATACTTTAAATAAATTGCTCCAGTTAACATTAAATCAAACATAGCAACAAAATGAACATAAGAAAAAAAGTTGTTGTTCTTATGGGCAGCAAGGATGATTATGAAATAATGCAATATACTGAAAATGCATTAAGAGAGCTTAGCATAGATTATGAAATGCAAACAATATCACCATATCATGAGCTAAATACTCTATCTAATTTTATACAAAATGCACAACATGATGGCTGTAGAATTATAATAGCTAGTTCTGGATCTAGCTCACCACATCTACCATCTATAGTTGCATCACTGACAGAATTGCCTGTCCTTGCAGTACCAATAGAAAGCAGGTATCTACAAGGTTTAAATTCCATTATACCCATATTACAAACACCAGTTGGTGTTGCAATTGGCATCATGGCTTTTGGTGAATTTGGTGCTAAAAATGCCGCAGCATTAGCCAATGCAATACTTTCTACATTAAATGAAATAATGCCAAAAATACATAGTAATAACTGGCATAAAATACAAACAAACAACAGTGAGCAGGAAAATAACAACAAAGCATATTCTCTTAATAAGGCAATACAAAAAAATGCAAAACAACGAGATTACCACAACACAGAATTATATAAACAAGCTGTAGATTTATTGCTTAAAGATAGAAATGTTTCTATAAGCTATATACAACGAAAACTAGGTATTGGTTTTAACAGAGCAGCAAAAATAATGGATGAAATGGAAAGTAATGGTATTGTAAGTACAGCAAACCATAGAGGAAAACGTAGATTACTTGTTCAATAATTTAGATGGGTACCACAATATCGTTAAGTGGTAAATAATTCACCAACTTTACAGTAAAGTGGTAGCCACATAATATGCAACACCAACATAACAGAGGTAGCTCCTAATGATTTTATAATTCGTGAATTTATAAATCTCAACGAATATTGCAGAAACCCATTAACATTATATGACAATCTCAGATAAAAAAAATATTTATTTTAAGAAAAAATCTAATACTTCAATTCTATCTTGCAGGAGCTTCTTAGATAAGCTCAACAACTCTTTAAGCTCAATAATACAGTTTTTTTTATTTTTCAACATAAAATTATATTCATCAAAAAGGTCAATTAATTCATCTTGCAATCGCAAAGCTGCAACAATAACTAATGTTATGCTTGGTACACTTCGTGCATTATCTGTTAATTCTGATTGTATTTGTGCAATTCGTTTGTTAAGCTGCTCAGATACAAATCTAAGTCTTTCTAAATCATCTTCTGCACAGGTCACATGGTGTATTATCTCGCCAACCTTAATTTCAATAACTGGCATTTCAATTCATTGAAGCAATAAATCTTGGAACAGTAGACCTTAATATATTGTAATTATTCATAACTTGTTTGAATTTTCTCATCTCAATATCATCAAGCTTAGTGCGCTTATCTAAAAATGCAACCTTCAGTGGATCAACGTTTATGTTGCCATGAATAACTTCATAATGTAAATGTGGACCTGTAGTACATCCTGTGCTACCAACAAAACCTATTAACTGATCTTTCTGTACTTTACTACCTCTCTTTATACCATTCTTGATAGAATTTAAATGTGCGTATAGCGTAGTATATGAATGATCATGGGTAATTTTTATATATTTACCATAACTTTTACTGTAACCAACAAAAGATACAATACCCTCACCAGTAGAATAAACAGATGAACCTATTGGTGCAGAAAAATCAATGCCCTTATGCATTTTATGCCTATGATATACAGGATGCATTCTCATGCCAAAGCCAGATGTAATTCGAGAATTTTTTACTGGAGTTATTGCTAACTCTTTCTTGATAGGCAAACCATTACTATCATAATAACCAGCTAATCCTCTTTCATCCATAAAAAGATAACTTGCAATAAATTTTTTGTCTGTTTTGATATTTGCAAATAAAATATCACCATCTTTAACATAATTATCATTTTCATCTAAATAACATTCAAAAAGCATATCAAAAGAGCTACCATGTTTTATATCTCTAGAAAAATTAATTTTATCCCCAAATATCTCCGTTAGTTGATATATTATGTTATCAGAAAGACCAAGATTGCTAAGTGTTGCAGATAAATTACGATCTATTTCTGCATTTGCACCATAAATTTGTCTTCTTAAAATCTTGTTAACATATCTGGCGTGAAAATGCTTATTCATACAGCTAGAATCAACAACCAAAAATTTACTTTCTAATACAGGCCAAAATACTGATATTGGACAATATGAATCGTCATTCTCTTTCAGCAATCTCATACTAATATTTCTACCAGGATGTAATTTTATTGGATTGTAAACAGATTTTACTGCCATTATAATATGACCTGCTATATCAGCACTAACTCCATTGTCTAACAGCACCTTCCATAAGCTATCACCAGCCTTAACAGGTATATTAAAATCTAGATATTTATCATCTAGCTCTTGTTTTTTAGAGCTTGACATTTTATCTAAAACTTCCATAAATATACTACCCTCATCAACATTATCATAGGATCTTATAGAAGGCTTTATTGGCGAGGAATAACAGTAAAAGGCTGTAAAATATATAAAAACAAAAAAGAATATATAAACTAAATGCACTATTTTTTTCATCAAAAATAACTCTGTCAACATAGTGGCAATTCTTATAGAATAAAAAAACATATATTTAATAAACTCAGAATCATGTGTTATTGTAAACTAAAATTTTTTAAAATGCACAGTCTTGGCAATGATTTCATGATTGTGTTAAATAATAATTTTTTACCAAATAAAAAAACAATAAATTTATTGGCAAATAGAAAAACTGCGGTTGGGTTTGATCAGCTTATTGTAATAAAAAACAATGACAATGGAAAACATTGCTTAGTAGACATATATAATGCAGATGGCTCACAACCAGAAACATGTGGTAATGGTTTTAGATGTGTTGCATTCTTAATAATGCAAAAATTCCAAACTAACAGCATTACAATTTCTAGTGCTATGCATACAGCATTTTGCAAAAAAACATCTACAGGAATATTGGTAAACATGGGGCAACCAAAAATATTATGGCACGAAATTCCATTAAGAGAAAAACACAACACTGCAAAACTACCAATAAAAATTAAGGGCTTGGGTCAACCAATGTGCATTAATATTGGCAATACACATACAGTATTTTTTGTTGACAAAAATCACAAACCAACAGCAAATGAAATGCATCATATTGGACCATACATTGAACAACACAACTTATTTCCACTAGGAACCAATGTACATATAGCTTGTACATTAGACAATGATACTATTGCTGCACTAACTTGGGAAAGAGGCTCAGGATTAACAAATGCATGTGGAAGTGGTGCATGTGCAATTGGCTACTTAGCATATAAAAATTTAAATTATAGTAATAAAATTAACATAAAATTTATCAACAATATTATGAATGTCCTTATCTCAGAAGACAATACTGTATCTTGTAATGCACCAGCATCAATGTCATTTTTTGGTTCAATTGATTGCACTAATGACATGTTAAAATCAAACAGGTTTGAAGGCAGTATGTATAGCAGCAATACCTAAACTTAAACTTTTAAAATCAACATCAATAAAACCAACATCCTCAATCATTGATGCAAATTGATCTTGAGATGGGAAAGTTTGAATGCTATCCGCTAAATATTGATATGCATCTTTGTCTTTTGCTACTATAGATCCTATAAATGGAATAATTTTATCTAGGTATTTTTTATACATGAAATCAAATAATGGATTTGCAACATCTGAAAATTCAAGACAAACAAACTTTCCACCAGGTTGTATTACTCTATAAGCATCTAACAATGCAGCATTAATATTATTAAAATTTCTTATACCAAAAGAAATTAAGTAAAAGTCTATGGCATTACTTTTTATTGGCAATGTCTCAGCGTCACCATTTATCCAGACAATATCATTAATTTCAATAAAATCATCACTCTCAAATTTTTTCCTACCAACTTGCATCATTTTTGCATTAATATCACAAACTATAATCATATTATTATTGCCAATATTTTTAAGCAATGCAGCTATATCGCCAGTACCACCAGCAACATCTAAAATAATTTTATTATCTAATGGGTATATTTCTTCAATCATTTGTTTTTTCCAAACTCTATGAATACCAAAACTCATCAAATCATTCATAAGATCATATTTTTTACTAACACTGCAAAAAATATCATCAACTAATTTTCGCTTTAAGCTATTTTTTATTCGCTGAAAACCAAAAACACTGTACACAATAATTATTTATAAAGATCAAAATAATACTTAAAATTATATTGACTTATAAATACAGTATCAACATAATTATATTTTATACACAAATCGTATTTGCTCAATACATGTCAATCACAATAGAACAAAAAAGTGCATTAATAAAACAGCATCAATCTTCAAAAAATGATACTGGCTCAGTAAATGTCCAGTGTGCTATTTTAACTACTCGCATTAATAATCTTATCCAGCATTTTAAAATACATAAAAAAGATCATCATTCTAGAAGGGGTTTGATATTATTAGTGGAGAAAAGACGTAGATTACTTAAATACCTTAAACAAAAAAATATTAATGAATATGCCACATTAATACAAAAATTAAATATTCGAAAATAATATAAGTAAATTAAAATTTAATTTATGTTGCCAATTTTAGAAAAATCAACCATTTGGTGTGATAAAAAACTTACTGTACAAACAGGCAGATTAGCAAGACAAGCTAATAGCTCAGTGTTAGTTAATTATGCAGATACAGTCATATTATGCACACTAACTATAGATAGAGAAGAGCTAGAAGCACAAAGATTCTTACCATTAACTGTTCATTTCTCTGCAAAAAGCTATGCTACTGGTAAAATTCCTGGTGGCTTCTTTAAAAGAGAGGGCAAACCAACTGAGCATGAAATTCTTATATCACGCATAATTGATAGGTCAATAAGACCATTTTTTGATAAAAATTTTAACAAAATAATTAGTATTTCCTGTATATTGCTTTCTACTAATGGTAGTACCACCCCAGAAATACCAGCTATAATTGCTGCTTCAATTGCTGCTTCAATTGCCAATATACCATTCTGTAGCACTATAGCTGCTGTGCGTTTAATACAACAAAATAAGCAAAATATCCTTAATCCATCAACAGCAAAAATTGCTGGCAATACTTGTGATTTAATCATAAGTGGCACTATGCAACATATCTCAATGATTGAGGCTTCTGCAAACAACTTATCAACAAAAGAAATTGCTCAACTTATTGAAAATGCACAAAGCAGCATATGTGAAATAATTAATTTCATCAACTCATTCATAGAAGAGCTAAAAATCAACAAATCAATTAATGATAAAAATCATAACAATAATCAAAAATTACTACTAGCTATACAAAAAAAAATGGATGAAAAATATTTTGATATATTCAAAAAATCCTTAAAAAAAGATATGCAAGATACACTGAACCAATTTAATATAAAAATAACTGAAAAACTTATAAAAGATGGTTTCAATAAAGAGGATATTGACTTCTATCTACCAATAGCAATGCGTACAAATGCTAGAAAAAAAATACTTAATTCCAACTTAAGACTTGATGGTCGTAAAAATAATGAAATACGAAACATATCATCTGATGTTGGAATACTAAAACATACTCATGGTTCATCTCTTTTCACCAGAGGTAATACCCAAGTATTAGCAACAACAACATTTGGATCGCCTAAAGATGAACAAATAATTGAATGTCTTGACTCTGGTGAAGAAATACGTGAATGGTTCATGCTACACTATAATTTTCCATCATTTGCTGTAGGTGAAGTGGCAACAAAACCAGGACCTACTAGACGAGAAATAGGTCATGGCAAGCTAGCTGCTAAAGCATTTGCTCATGTGTTGCCAATAAAAAATGATTTTCCATATACTATACGTAATGTTGCAGAAATTCTTGAATCTGATGGATCATCATCAATGGCAACAGTTTGTGCTACCTCAATGGCTCTAATGGATGCAGGTGTACCAATAAAAAAACATGTTGTGGGAATAGCAATGGGATTAATTAAAGAAAATGATCAAGCCATTATTCTTTCTGACATCTCAGGCACTGAAGATATGTTTGGTGATATGGATTTCAAAATAACTGGAACAGAAGATGGCATAACTGCATTGCAAATGGATACTAAAATATCTGGTATTAATACTGACTTGTTGTTAAGAATATTAAACCAATCAACAGATGGTATTAATTTTATAATTAAAAATATGATAAAAACAATTTCAACACATAGTGCAAATTTTAAAAACAATGTCAATCCTATATCAACAATGAACATTGAGAAACACAAAATTAAAGATGTAATTGGCTCTGGTGGAAAAACTATCAAAAACATTTGCGAAACCACTAAAGCAACAATTGATGTTGCACAAAATGGCGTAGTAAAGATTACAGCACCAAATACTGAGAGCATGGATGCAGCTCGCTCAATGATTAACTCCATAATAGTGGAAATAAAAATTGGAAAAATTTATGAATGTAAAGTTATGAAAATTATGGATTTTGGAATTGTTGTATCTTTTATGAATGGAAAACAAGGCCTTATTCATTCAAGTGAATTAAGTCTTGAATTAGTTGAACAAGGCCTACAAATTGGCACACAACTTAATGCAAAACTAATTACAAATGAAAATGGTAGGTTTAAACTTTCAGCAAAAAAATTATAGATGTAAGCATATTCTATCAAGCCAAAATCTAAATGAGCTTCCCATTAAAAAATATACAGCATATTCTAATGCTTTACAAAAATATTAAACTCATACCTATGATTGGTATTGAATTAGAGTTTTATCTCCCAAATAAAAAAATGAAAATTAGTGATAATAGTTATGCAAATTTCAATATATATGAAATAGTATCTGAAGCTGCATTTGGACAATTTGAAGCTAAATTTCAACACACCACCAACATAGTGTCACTAATTAAAAATGTACAACTATTTAAAAAATACTTCATGAAAGTTCATAGTGCCAACTTCAGTGCCAAACCATTAGTAGATAAACCAGGAAGTTCACAGCATGTTAATATTAGTTTTCTAAAAAATAATATCAATATTCTTGTAAAAAATAACAAATTGCTTTGTAATGCAATTGGTGGGCTATGTGAATTGATACCAAATTCTATGATTTATTTTGCACCAACTCAATCTTCTTATATGCGGTACATACACAAATGCTATCATACTCCAACTACTGTGTCTTGGGGGATTAATAATCGCACTACTGCAATTAGAATAGTAAAAACATTTAACAATAATATGGACTATAGAATTGAAAATAGATTACCAGGATCAGATGCCAGTACATTAAGTATTATCTCAGCTATTTTATTAGCTATTTATCATGGTATAGAGAAAAATTTAATATCTAAAAAGCCAATCTATGGTTTAGGGGATGATCCTATTTATAACTTACCTACAATACCAATGAATTTAACCGAAGCAAAAAAATATTCACCAACATTGTCACTGCTAAAACAATATTGTAAAACTGTAAAAGATTGATTAAAAAGTATATAATCCATATATGATTATATAGATAAAAACACCAATGTATAAAATAAATACCAAAAAAAATCCTGCAGGAGATCAGCCATCTGCAATTGCAGAGCTTAGCATTGGTATAAAATCTGGCAAGCAAGAACAGCTATTATTTGGTGTAACTGGATCAGGAAAGACTTTAACTATGGCGCATGTTATAGCAAACAGTCAGAAACCAGCTCTTATTATGGCACACAATAAAACACTTGCAGCACAAATATATGAAGAAATGAAAGATCTTTTTCCAAACAATGCTGTAGAATATTTTGTATCATATTATGACTACTATCAGCCTGAAGCGTATATTGCTAGAACTGATACTTTTATAGAAAAAGATGCACTTATTAATGAAAAAATAGATACTTTAAGACACTCTGCAACTAGAGCATTATTAGAAAGAAGAGATGTAATAGTTATAGCAAGTGTTTCTTGCATATATGGACTTGGTGCACCAGAATTATATCTACAAGCAAGTGTAGCAGTTGATAAAAAAACTGCAATAAACTGCAATGATTTTATAAAAAAACTTGTTGATATACAATATACACGTAATGATACAAATTTAAAAAGAGGTACATTCAGAATCAGAGGTGATGTTATAGATATATTTCCATCACACTATGAAAATACTGCTTGGAGGCTCTATCTATTTGATGATGAGGTAGAAGAAATTACAGAATTCACAGTACTTACTGGTGAAATAACAAAAAAATTAGATTCCATAACAATATTTGCAAATACTCATTATGTAATACCAAGACCTACTATAGCACAAGCTATAGAACTTATTAAGTGTGAGCTAAGAAAAAGAATAGCATATTTTCATAATCAAGAAATGTTTATAGAAGAAAACCGAATAAATCAAAGAACTATGTATGATTTAGAGATGATTCTAGAGACAGGAACTTGTAAAGGGATAGAAAACTACTCACACTATTTTTCTGGTAAAAAAATTGGTCAAGCACCACCAACCTTGATTGAATATTTACCTAAAGATGCATTAATATTTGTTGATGAAAGCCATATTACAGTACCACAAATACGTGCCATGTATAATGGTGATTTTATACGCAAAAAAAACCTCATTAATCATGGCTTCCGCCTGCCATCAGCTTTTGATAATAGGCCATTAAAATTTACTGAATGGGAGGATGTAAAACCACAAACAATTTATGTTTCAGCAACTCCAGGGTCATATGAAATGGAGAAAACTAATGGAATATATACTGAACAAACTATTCGTCCAACTGGACTTGTTGATCCAAAATGCTTTATAAGGCCAACAGATGATCAAATTGATAATTTAATATCAGAATGTCAAAAAACAATAGAAAAAAACATGAGAATATTGGTAACTGTTTTAACAAAAAAAATGGCTGAGCATCTATCTAACTACATGCAAGAACTTAATATCAAAGCAGTATATTTACATTCTGATACTGAGAATTTAGAAAGAGTTAAGATTATAAATAGCTTACGCAAAGGTGCTTATGATATACTGATTGGTGTTAACTTGTTGCGTGAAGGTCTTGATATACCTGAATGTGGCATGGTAGCAATACTTGATGCCGATAAGGAAGGTTTTTTACGCTCCGAAGTATCCTTAATTCAAACCATTGGGCGTGCGGCTCGCAATGTTAATGGTACTGTTATAATGTATGCTGATAAAGTCACCAAATCCATGCAAAAAGCTTTGGATGAAACAAGTAGAAGGCGTAATAAGCAACAAAATTATAATAAAAAATACAACATAACACCACAAACAATTCAAAAAAAAATACACGCCACACTAGAGCAGATAGCATTAGAAAAAAATGATAAACAAAAGAAAAAAACTAACCTTACCCAGAAAGAAATAAAAAAAATAGAAAAACAAATGCTTGCAGCAGCAAAAAAACATGATTTTGAGAAAGCAATAGAGTTAAAAAGACAAATTGAATCAATAAAATAAATCTTATTTGCATAAACTATTGCTGTAATCAAAGCTATAATAAAAAGTGTGAAAAAATATTTGACCTAATAACATAAAGTATTAACATAATTAATTATGTATGAGGATATATGTCAGTTGATCATAAAACTAAAGCAATGGAAGCTGCGATAGCACAAATAGAGAGAAACTTTGGTAAAGGTTCTATAATGAAACTTGGCGACAAAGCAATAGACAATGTTGAAGTTATATCTACAGGATCTATTGCAATTGATGCTGCACTTGGTGTTGGTGGTTTGCCAAAAGGTAGGATAATAGAAATATATGGTCCCGAGAGCTCCGGAAAAACAACTCTTACCTTGCACATCATAGCTGAGGCACAAAAGCTTGGTAACAGGTGTGCATTTATAGATGCAGAACATGCACTAGACTCAAATTATGCTAGCAAGCTTACTGTTGACACAAAAAATCTTATTATATCACAACCAGATACAGGTGAACAGGCACTTGAAATAACAGATACTTTAGTAAGATCTGGTGGTGTTGACTTAATTATAGTTGATTCAGTTGCTGCCCTAACACCACAGGCAGAAATTGAGGGTGACATGGGAGATTCACATATGGGTCTGCAAGCTAGATTAATGAGTCAAGCATTAAGAAAGATCACAGCATCAGTATCAAAAACAAAATGTATGGTTATATTTATTAACCAAATAAGAATGAAAATAGGAATAATGTTTGGCAATCCAGAAACAACCACTGGTGGTAATGCATTAAAATTTTACTCATCTATTAGAATTGAAATACGGAAAGGAACAGCAATTAAAGATAAAGATGAAATTATAGGCAATGAAACAAAAGTAAAAATTGTTAAAAATAAAGTTGCACCACCATTTAAGCAAGCAGAATTTGAAATCATATATAATGAGGGCATATCAAAGCTTGGAGAAATTATAGATTGTGGTGTAAAATTTGGCATCATTGAAAAAAGTGGTGCATGGTATGCATATAAAAATGAAAAAATTGGTCAAGGAAAAATAAATGTTAAGTCTTTCCTTAAAGAAAACCAAATTATAGCACAAGAAATAGAGTTAAAAATTAGAGAAAAAATGAACATTCCAACAGAGAAAACAAAACAACCAATGCAAACTAAAGAATGTGAGCCAGCAGTATAAAATTATTTTACTTTAGATATTCTACACCACTCATGTATTGTTTAATAGCTGCTGGTAGTTTTATGCTCCCATTAGCATCTTGAAAATTTTCTAAAATTGCAGCAATAGTCCGTCCAATAGCTAGTGCAGAACCATTTAAAGTATGTACAAACTTCCATTCTTTATCTTTAAGTGCCTTGTGTCTTGTGTTCATTCTTCGTGCTTGAAAATCTTTACAATTAGAGCAGCTAGATATTTCACGATACTTACCTTGAGATGGCAACCAAACTTCTAGATCGTATGTTTTAGCAGCAGAAAAACCTGTATCACCACCACATAAAAGTATCTTTCTATATGGCAACTCTAACTTTTCTAATATTGACTCAGCAACAGCAGTCATTCTCTCTAACTCTTGCTCTGATGCATTGCTTGTCACAATACTAACTAATTCAACCTTATGAAATTGATGCAATCTTATCATACCATGAGTATCTCTTCCAGCACTTCCGGCCTCAGATCTAAAACATGGCGTTGAGGCTGTAAAACGAATTGGCAGCTCATTACTATCAATAGTCTCCCCTATTCTTAAACAAGTTAATGCTACTTCAGATGTAGGTATATTTCTTAATTCATTAGAGAAAAAATCTTTATCAAATGAATATTCTGCAAACTTATCAATTTCATCAGATATATATTCATGCAACACCTTGTTTAGTAAATTAACAGTATCATTAAATTCCATAAAACCTTCTTTCATATAAAACTGATCATGTAAGTTTTTAAATATTTTCATAAATGCAAGACCAGAAGTAGATAGCCCTTTTTTTTGTAAAATTTTTAAATATTTCTCAAAATCATTAGAATTATGAATATTGATATTAAAATTAGAATCATTAATCATACATAAGGCATCTAGCATGCCCTTCCCTATACCACCATGTGATTGCATAGGATTAAATGATTCAAGTAAAAATTTTTTTGCAAAATTTTTTACTGCACTTTCTGTGGTTGCAATATAAGAATCATCGCCAAATTTTGGCAACTGTCCCGTGCCAAACATTGTTTTTCCGCTAACCATAAGTGGTGGCGCCACTTCATGATAACCACAATCTCTAGCAACATCTAACATAAATGCAATTAATGCTCTCTCCAATCTAGCTAAATCACCTAAAAGCATAACAAAGCGCTCACCAGACATCCTAACTGCTCGCTTAACATCCAGCATACCAAGATTTTCTGCTATACTCTGATGATCTTTAGGTGCAAAACCAAACTCTTTTTTACCCTTAACATTGCCCCATGTCTTTACTACTAAATTATCATTTTCATCAGCACCCCTAGGAACACTATTGTCAAGAATATTTGGCAGCAATGCTAAATCTTTTTTAGCAGAAATTAACTTATCTTTTTCATTTAATATTAACAAAAATTTAGAGAGATTTTTTGAATAGCTAGCTAGCGCCAAAACTCTTTTATTATCAGCTATTTTACAATTTTCATTGACCAAGAAAATCTTACAAAATTCTTTTATTGTTATTAAATTCTCTATAAAAGCATAAAAATTTAATTGCACAGTATTTCTAATTCCAATTCCAGCATTATTTTCTTCTATCTTGTTAAAACTTTTGCTAAGAAAAAAAATCATTTTCTCAACATTATAAATGAAATCTGAGTAATTATTCTGATTATTAAAATTATCCAAAGACTTGTAAAACAACATATTTATTGTGTTAAAAACCAGTGCTGTAACCACCATTGTAATCATAGGATAATGCAAATGATCTATTGAATTTAGCTCAACTATTTCAAGAATTTCCTCAATTTTTTTTATACCAAAATTATAAATATATTCTGTGCTGTATTTAGATAATGATTTAACTGACAAGTCAAATTTACTACATTTTTTAGATATAGAATGCTTAATAAAATTAATAATAAGAGCAACAACTTCATTATGTTTGATGTTATTGCTACTTGTACAAATATTTCCCACTTGCTGCAAAAAACAATCCATAACTTCAGGTAAATAAAAAAAGGAGAATGATTCCAATCTATCAATTAATAATTTTAAATAGTTATCAAACTGCTCATCTGGCAGTATTATAAAAAAACTAAAATTTCCATCAGATAATGGTTTAAAAAACTGACACAATGTATGGCTAATATCATCTAATGATACATTGCTTTTATTAAAAAATTTATTATCAAGCTCTGCATTAAATTTTTCAAAATTAAAACTCATTAGCATTTCTAGTAACTGACTATTATTATATACCATAAATGATATCTTTTTTATAGCATGCTGTACTGACTGCTTTTTAAGCTGTAACTTCCTGCTATGCTCATCTTTACGTAAAATATCAGCTACAATTTTTTCTGCATTACATCTTTCATGTCCTCTTTTGCAAAGAGCATTTATTAGATAATCTGCATTTAATCTAATTTGCTTTATATCATGCATCTATTTACTCTA
>NZ_CAWVOK010000031.1:0-20425 GCF_963930935.1 Candidatus Xenohaliotis californiensis | reverse complement strand
AAATTTTGGCACCCCAGCCCATGGTCACAAGTCAGGCTTTTGACACTACGGTCGTCCATTAATAAGTGCAATCTCTATAAGAGCAAGACCAACACCACCCACATTAGATCCCATTATGCCAACTTTACTTCCATTAAGTAGTAGTATCTCTCCTGCCTTTGGAAAACCAACCCCTTTAACTATGCATAACCTTTTACAACGTTTCTTTCTATATTTCATCATACAAGTAACCTCCTGACCTATATAACAACCCTTGTTAAAATCTATACAATTAATAAAATCTAAACCATAATCAAAAGGATAGTGAGTATTAGGCAAGATATCTTTACAAACTTCTGGAATAAAATGCTCTATTCTTTTGCAATCATAATCATCAATACTAGCATCAACCAAAAATGATGCTGCAGAGCCTCTATTGACCAACAATCTATATCCCATTGCAGATGATCTTGGATCAGCATAACAGCACAATGCACCATCTACCATGTTTTCTGAGGAAAAAACAACAAATTCATCTGCACATCTTACAGCAACTTTAGATGAAAGCTTATACATTGTTAACAAACTAACTAATTCTTCTAAACAAGCAGTATTGCAATCTATTGCAAACCATTCTTCTTGAGCGAAAATAAAAAAATCATTCACCACAATACCTTTAGGTGTTAAAATAGCTGAATAAGTTAATCCATTTTGCTTTATTGAATTTGTAGTAACTCTAAGTAAAAAACTACCTGCATCAATGCCATCAACCAATAAAATACTTCTATTTGTCAATTCAATAATCATCATAAACCTATTTTTCCAAAATAAATACAAAACACTATAAGTAAACTAATGCAGCTTACAAAAAATAGGTACATGATCTGAAGGCTCAGACTCATTACGCCAAAAAGTTTCAATATATGCCTTATCTAACATATCAACAGCCAATGGTGACAAAAGAATATTATCTATTCTCATACCACGATTACTTCGCCAAGCACTAGCTCTATAATCCCACCAACTAAATGTTCTTTCATTGGCATGCAGTAAACGAAAAGCATCACGCATGCCCAATCCAAACAATTCTCTAGCTTTACGTCTCATAGAAATATGAAAACACACACTATCAGTTAAACGGGCAGGTGAATAAACATCAATGTCATATAATGCAACATTATAATCACCAGCAACAATTAATGGCTCATCATATTCCATAGCATCATGCACTCTTTCTTGCAGTGCATCAAAAAACTTGATCTTATAAAGAGAATTTTTACTATCAATAGAACCCCCATTAGGCACATAAACATTAATAATGCGAAAAGCTTTTTCATTTTTAATCACAAGACATTCCATATATCTAGCTTGTGTGTCACCAAAAATAAGTGAAGTTCTTACATCTTCTATTGCATGTTTAGAAATACAAGCTACACCATTATAAGACTTTTCACCATGCACCCTAACATTATAACCCATGCTTTCTATTTCCAAAAATGGAAAAGAATCTGTGGTACACTTTAGCTCTTGTAGCAATAAAACATCTAAATTGCTCTTTTTTAATAAACATTGTACTAATCCAAGACGCTTTTTAATAGAATTTACATTCCAACTAGCTAATTGCATACCAATGCCCTATTTAAAATAGAAATTATAGTCAAAACATTTATAGTGATCAAATGCTTAGGTAAACATAAGATACATTAGGCTTATTGCAAGTAGTTAAAACACAAACAAATAATCAAAATAATTTTGCAAACAAAAGCATGACAATTGGGATGTCCGGTTCCTTAGCTAGTGTTTTTCACTGCTTTAGTTAATTTCAGAAACCTTATTCATTTTATAGAAGGAACAATACACTGAAAAATAACATAGCAAGTCCCACACAATAAACATGATATGAAAAATACTAAAATGCTAATTAATAATTAATTATTTAAGCTAAGCAATATTATTACTGCTTTACTAAATTTCATGCAAATACCTTATCCACACTATCAGTAGAAAATCTTTCTCTTTCTGTAGATTTCATAGAACAAACTTCTCTACAGAATCCTTGCTCTGCTTCTCAAGCATTAGTCTAATATGATTAATACCTAACTCAACACAGATGAAATAAAATTTATATTATCTAGAAACTACACAAGTCAAACATAGATTAAGTATTTTATATTTAAAACAATCTGTGAAAAGACTATTATTAGACTAAATAAATTTTAATAGGATGATGTTGTGGAAAAATATAAGATTATCAGACCACTTGTATTTTCATTTCCTCCAGAAATAGCACATAATATTGCTATCAAGACACTAAAATATCTGCCAAAACAAAAATCATGCTCAAACTCAGTATTAGAAAACAACTTATTTGGATTAAAATTTAAAACACCTGTAGGTATAGCAGCAGGTTTTGACAAAAATGGTGAAGTAGTTGAAGCACTGTTCAATCAAGGTTTAAGCTTTGTGGAAGTTGGCACTGTAACGCCATTTGCACAAAAGGGAAATGCTAAACCAAGAATATTTAGATTACTAGAAGATGAAGCAATAATAAATAGTATGGGTTTTAACAACAAAGGAATTGATTATGTAATATCACGCTTATCTGTTGTACCAAAAAATAAAGGTATAGTTGGTATCAATATAGGAAAAAACAAGCTAGGATCAATAAATGATTTTAGCACTTGCTTAGAACAAGCCTATGCCACAGCTGATTATATAGCCATAAATATCTCATCACCAAATACTTTTGGATTACGCAATTTACAAGGCAGGAATGAATTAAAAGAATTATTAGATCTTATTACTGAAAAAAAAAGAGAACTCATAAAAAAATTTCAAACTACAAAACCATTGCTGATAAAAATATCTCCTGATAATGACTATAAAACCATGGAAGGAATTGCAGAACTTTCATTGACATATAATATCGATGGTTTAATTATCTCAAATACCACAATACAAAGAGAAAAAAATTTACTTTCACCATATAAAAGTAAACCTGGTGGGTTAAGTGGTAAGCCACTTACAAGAAAAACTAATGAAAGTATAAAAACAATGTACAAACTGCTCAATGGCACAAAACCCATTATTGGAAGTGGTGGAATTGTAAATGCCAATGATGCATATGAAAAAATCAAACTTGGTGCATCACTTATACAGCTATATACTGGAATAATTTATAATGGCTTTAGCATTGTGACAAAAATACAGCATAATCTAGTAAAGCTATTGCATAATGATGGCTTCAGCAACATTAAAGATGCAGTTGGTCAAGGCAATAACTAAACATCTATCTTAATAATTACCATCCACTAAACAATGAGATTGACCTAAAAAAAATTATTGTCAATATAAATGCAACCTGCTCAGCAACTTATTAACTAATTTTGTTTATAAGTTATAAAATGCTCAAAATAAATTTAAGTACTATGGTTTTATATTATTATGAAATAGACAATGAAACACTTGGTGCAATATGGGAGATTTGGTTTAGATCCTTTGATGGTAAATGGACTAATTCTGAGACATATAACCAATACTCAAAATCTTGTAAAAAAATAGTATCTGAGCTTAGAGCAAAATTATCAACAACACAACTTACAGCACAAGACAAACAAAATAAAGATGATTTTACTTATGAATTAGCTAAATTTTTCTTTTTTCCTAAGACAAAAGAAAATCCACAAGTAAACTATACATTTCTCATTTTAGAAGAAATATGCAGAGAACTTGCTGAGCTTGAAGACTTCAAAACTATTGGTAAAATTAACAACATGCTGCTCAAAAAAAACATATTAATGCAATTTTTTGGCAATTATATGATATCAATAGATAATAATATGATTATGTCAACACAGCTAAGTGGTGCATTACTGCTGATAGTAGATGCTCAGTTACGCAAAACCATCAAACCATATATGGGTGCAATCAGTGCCTACAAACGCCATAAGAGCTCACTGCTTAAACATTGTACAAATGCACTAATTGCTCTTGTTCTTGATGTTGCATTAATTAATAAATCAATAAAAACATATGATGAAGCAATAGCTGCTATAAAATCTATGGATATTTTAAATCCAGAAGATTTAAAATATTTACATTCTATAAAACAATATCTTACCTCACTTGATAAAAAAATGAGTGAAGAAGATAGACACTTTGCATTCTCCAGTGTAACCAATGCAATAATGTGGTTAGGTGCTAAAATAAATCAATAAATACACTGATCATCTATCTAAATCAACAATTAACATATAATAAAATTAAACTAAAAAAAGGCTTGCAACTACATCAATACCAATTCAGAATTCAGAATTCAAAATATCTTCAATTTGTGGCCAAAGATCCAATGCTACAACTTTTTCACTATTTTTCCTTAATTCTATTGAGTTAGTAACATACACTTTATCAATGTCTGATTCATCAATTCTACTAACTGCATTACCTGATAAAACAGGATGTGTTATATATGCAGTAATACTTTTAGCACTCATTTTCTTCAAAAATGATACATTTGCCAATAATGTTGAACCAGAGCCAATAATATCATCAATAATAATGCAGTGCATTCCATCAACATCTCCAATTAAATACTCAGCAGAAACTTTTCCTGTTCTTATATGACGCTTTTTATCCACTATTGCCATAGGACAGCCTACACTCTTGGACATCTGACGGCAGCGTTTTATACTACCAACATCTGGTGCTACAAAAACTATTTTTTCTTTTGCAAATTTAAATATAGGTAATTCTTTAATATGTTGCAAAAAAAATTTATTGGTTGGCACATTATAAAAAGGGCACTTAGAGTAACCTAGCACACTTTCAGAATGTATATCAAATGTAAATAACTCACTAACTCCAGCATTATACAAAAAATCAAGAACAAGCCCAGAACTCAAGCAAGAAGCATTTTCTGTAACGCGATCTTGCCTAGTATAACAAAAATATGGAGCCACAACCGCAATGTGACCAGCACCACATCTTCTTAAGCTATCAATTATCATTCCCAATTCAATTAGTCTATCATTTGGATTAGGATATAGGGAAGATAAAATACAGCAAGGTTTATTAAAGGGAATTCTCATTACATCAGAAGCAATACCAAAATCAAATAAATTCAATTTTACTGCACTTTCTCCATCAGAAAAATTACTTACAATAACAGTAATAAATGAGGTATCTTGCTTATGAGTCTGATTTTCTGCAATATATTTATACCATGGTGAGTTACTAGGTATTATTATTGGCATAAACCTACTTATTTAACAAATATAACACTAATTATAACACACACCACAATATATACTAGTTCTCACATATTATTTAACCTATAAAAATTATGTATAAACCTATGATGAACATCCTGTACAAATAATCTATCAAACTCCTGCAGTTGAGCCTATGAAAATTATAAATTTATCATAAAGTTTATTAAAAAATTTATTAAAATAGTTGCATACACAGTTATATTTATTATATATTTATATCAATAAACTAATTATTGTTAACTTATGTTAGAATACTCTGGATTTCTTGCAGACACTAATACAGATGCATATACAAAGCTCAATCTTAGCTCCATAGTTGATCTTAATAACCCAAAACCACAAATAATAAACGACAAAGAATACACTGCACAACCAATTGATCTAATGGATGAAGGAACTCTTTCCATGCTAACTGAAGAACTGAAAATAGAAGATAAAGACATCTTTGCTCAAGATATAGAAAATATTATGGATTATACTACTAGTGCTTTTATAGTGCGTGATGAAAATTCTACACCACTTTATCTTTGGACAGACATGCCAAGCAAAAATTACAAACATGAAAAAACCCAGCCAACAGATACACTAGTGCTGCATTACACGGCAGCCAACTTAAAATCAGCTTTAGATACTTTTATACAAAAAACTGATGTATCAATACACTATATTGTAGGTAAAAGTGGGATCATTATCAATTTAATTCCAGACAATAAAATTGCTTGGCATGCTGGAAAAAGCAGCTGGCAAGGAAGGGAAAAGGTTAATGATTACTCTGTTGGTATAGAGATTATTAATCAAGGATGGGGTACTCCTGATGGAAACTGGGAAGAGTTTACTGGTGCACAAAAAAAATCAGTATGCTTGCTGTCAAAAGACATATCCACACATCACAACATACCAAGAGATAGAATAGTAGGACATCAAGATGTTGCACCAGACAGAAAGGTAGATCCAGGCCCATTATTCTTCTGGGATGAGATGGCTGAACATGGTGCAGGGATTAGCACAGGAGGTATTTGCGATAGAGACTCTAAAGTTATTTGCAAATTCAATGATGAAAATGATAAAGTAAGAAGCATGCAAGAAAAATTAAGCGAATTTGGCTATAAAATTAAAATAGATGGAAAATATGATGAAGAAACTGCTAAAGTTGTTAATGCTTTTACCTGCCATTTCTCACAAGAAGAACGTCTTGCATTAGAAAAAATATCAGGTAAAAATACCAGTAATCCATGGACAACAGTATGTGATACAAAAATAGACTTAGCATTAAAAGAAAAATCTGATCATCATATAGATATATAGATAAAATTGACACAAATGCTACTCAATTATTTTGCATAAAAGCAATTTATATACAACAGTTAGTAAATTGCCACATGCAAAATATAAACTAAATAGTCTATCTAAATGATCTATATGCATCAATTTAACAACAAAACACTATCAAACTACAATAATTAATTAGTTAAACAAATAAATAATTATTACAACAATGCAAAACATCCTGTAGACTATTTAAAATCTATATCATCATACAATCAAAATACATTGACTAAAACTATCCAAATTAAGTTTACATTTTGTTACAAGAAGTTTATAATTTATTGTATAAATAATATTTATTTAATCAATCTATGCCTAGCATACAATCTCAAATAATTGAAAATCTTAAAATACGTCCTAAAAATGCATATGCAAACAAAATAGTATTATGTCCAGTAGGTCATCAAGATGATATAAGCAAAATAAAACCACACTATTTCATAGATAAAAACAACAGAATTTACAACATTACACCAATAAACACTGTATCACCAAGCTTATCTGGTGCAACATGGGGTGAAGATAGTGACTTAGAATCATCTTGCATTCTAGTTGGTATTGAACAAACAAGTTCATTACTAGATGAGGAAAACAACACAGTTGAAGATAGCGACTCTCTAGCTGAAACAAACAGTGTATCAGACCTTAGATTTCTTAAAAATATAAAGCAATATACATTAAAAAAGAAAAAATTATTACATACCAAAGGAAATAGTGTATCTAGCAAAACTATCTTAAGTTTAGCAGACATACATGGCATACAAAAAGATAATATAATATCAGATTTTGACCTACATCTACCACAAACTAGCAATATACTCCCAAGTTCAATATGGAAAGAAATCAATCCATCACTAACCATAGATGAACTAGATAGTACCCCCATTGAAGATGCTAGAGCACTCAGTATTCATGAAACAAATCCAAGAGTTAAAGAACTAAAATCTTACTTAATGTGCATAGGATATAGGATAGATGAAGATACACCTGTGCTAGATCAGCAAACATTTGATAGCTGCATGTCATTAAGCTCTAAATTTTTTGGCATTGCTACAACTACAGCTGCATATAAAGCTGGTGAGGTAAGTAGTAAAATTGTTAGGCTTGCTAGAACTCTTGCACAAAAAAAAACCAAACCAGCAACAACCCTAAGCTCAGCATATCCATCAGCTATGGTTAATACTGAACTATTAGAAAGTCTTCATAAGAAAAAATCAACTGAGCTATCAAAATCAATAAGAAACAGTAAAAACGTCTTTACACTTGATAGCTTAGCCTATGCTACAGCTATGACCATTATTACAATATTAATATGCATAATATTACCCTATATACCTGGATTAACATTGTTTGCTGCAAATATAGGAAAAATAATATGTGGCTTAATTGCTGGTGGTGCAATAACTGGCCATTTTATATCTCCACATCCAAAAGCCAATGCAGAAGTAAGAAAATCACTTAAAGATACTGTGAGCCTAACAGAAAAACATAATTCAACATTTAATCAGCTAGTCAGAAGACTTCAAAATAAAGGAGTACAAATAAGCAGTGTAGAGCTTAGTACACCAAAAGATTATACAGATAACAAAAAAGAAGATAAAAGTCTTATAACTACTTATACTGAAGAACTTATCTTAACACTAAAATTGCTAGCACCATCATTATCTATACTGGCTATTGCAGTAATAATGACAACATTTCTTACTATACCAACAATAGCGTTAAACACCATAGTTGCAATTGCTATGATTACCTATGCATTAACAGGAGCATATGCATCTTACATGAAATCAGCTCAGCTTATTAAAGACTCTGAGCCATACACACAAAATCTAATAGAAAACTTTAAGAAAAAAAATGACTTTATTAAAAATGTATTAAAAACACAAGGCATTGATGCAGAAGTATCTAGGCACAATAATCGTAACAAAAATCTCGATAATATATCTAAAAAATATAAACAAAAAAAGATAGTTGTAGCAATTCTAGCAGCCTCTCTTTTAATAACAGCAATTACTCTTACAGTTGTACCATCATTTATTCCAATATTAGCAAGTGGGATATTAAATACACTGATCAGTAAAATTGCTATTACTATCTTTGTTTCCATGGGAACAATGTTTGCAGTAAAAAAATACTCCTCTATTGGTGCAGAAAAAAATATTGAGATATTCCAAAAACTTGCTAAAGAACGCAAAGATATTGTATCTACAGCAACTCTATCCAGCAATGGTAGCAAAATGGATACTAGTGCATTAAACACTGCAGATAAACTGCAGGCCAACTATAAAAAAACTAGAAAACTGCAAAAAGAAAACATGGAAAGAACCAATAGACCATCAACATTACTAGGCATAACGCTCCTACAGCTTGGTGGTATAATGTTCATAATTTCTGCATTTATAGCATTTAATGCTCCTACAATTACTATTGCAATACTTAATGCATTAGTTGTGCTAGTTGCTGGCATGCTTGTTAAATATGGTATAAAATCAATCTTAGCACCAGATTCTACAATAAATAACGTGCAACTCAGAATGAATAGTGCCTATTTAAATCATGAGATTGCAGCTAATTCATTACTAACCACTGTTAAAAATGCAATAAAAAAACATAAACCATTACATACATCAGTTAGCTTTGAACAACTAGAGTTTAAGAGAGACTTGATATTGGAAGAAATTAGAAATATTGATAGAAAAATAAATAATTTAAGTATAGAGAAAGCTGCTTATCAAACACATCAAAACACAAATAAAATATTTGCCCAACGTTTAATGAGCCCTCATACTATTGCAGCAGCATTGGCAACAGCAACATTTAGTATCATTATATCAATAATACCATTTCTTGCTTTGACACCTTTAGTCTCTGGAATACTGACAACAACTGCTGTAGTATTAATGGCTGTTGCATCAGGTGCATTTGGTGATAGTTTATTTAAATATTATCCACCAAAATATGTAGCTGCACGCACAATTGATATAATCAACTTAAATGAACAAAAAGAAGCCTTAGCAATTCAGCTTACTGATGCCTTAGAAGAATATAAAACAGAAGCCAGTGTAGCACTAGATACACCAACACTGAGTATGTTATCAAGTGATAAGGAAGTTGAATTAGATAAAGATATGCACTATACTCAAGAAAAAAGCACTTTCTCCAGTGCACTAACAAATGCTTCACTGGTACCATTAATGCGTGAGCAAGGATTAGCTAATGTATATTAGCTAAAATCTTTCTGTATTTTTACTTAAAATTAAATTATTGCAAATACAGGAAGAATATTTATGATGCATTAGATGTGTGTAGGATTTACTAATAATAATGTTAACAATACTCTTAGCTGAACCAAGAGGATTTTGTGCTGGTGTAAGCAGAGCAATACAAGCTCTAGAAAAAATTATTAATATGTACAAAAATGAGACTATTTATGTCTTGCATGAAATAGTGCATAATGCTCATGTTTTAGACAGATTTCATAACCTAGGTGTTATTTTTACAGAAGACATAAATGAAGTGCCTAATAACAGCATATTAATTTTTAGTGCACATGGCATTAGTAAAAAAATTGAACAAATTGCCAAAACAAAAAACTTGCGTACAATTGATGCAACATGTCCACTTGTCAAAAAAACACATAAAAAAATAATTAGTAATGAAAAAAACAACAAACACACAATTCTTATTGGTTCTAAGACTCATCCAGAGATAATAGGCACAAGTGGAAGAATTGACCCAGAAAATGTAACCATCATAAAAAACCATAAAGAACTTACTTTAGCCAAAATACCAACAGATAAATCTCTAGAATATATTACACAAACAACACTTAGTGTTGATGATACAATAAACACAATAAACAAGCTAAAAGAAAAATTCCCTACTATCTCTGGCCCAGGTGTCAAAAATATATGCTATGCCACACAAAATAGGCAAAATGCTGTAAAATTAATGGCAACATGTGGTGCTCAATTGCTGCTTGTAGTTGGGGCAAAAAACAGTTCAAATTCAAACAAGCTTTGTGATACTGGAACCAAAAACAACATAACATCATATCTAATTGCCAATCATCTTGAAATACAAAAACACTGGTTAAATGGTATAGAGAAAATTGGCATCACAGCAGGTGCCTCAACGCCAGATGATCTAATAAATAATGTAATAAAGCACCTAAGCACCTTAAGTAAAAATATCACAATACAGCATATTGTAGCTACAAAAGAATACGTTAAATTCAAACTACCTGAATTATCAAAAACATTATGTACAACATAATTATGCTGCAAATTTATTAGCACAATAAACTTGCCAGTCTGTACTATAGAACTATAATAAAAACTATATTACTTACAACTAGGCAACAACATTGAACAATGATGTACCAAATCCCAAAAAAATAGTTGAAGAACTAGATAAGCATATTGTGGGACAACATGATGCAAAAAAAATTGTGGCTATTGCTCTCCGCAATCGATGGAGGAGAAATCAAATAAAAACTGGCATGCAAGCTGAAATTATACCAAAAAATATATTAATGATAGGGCCTACAGGTGTTGGCAAAACAGAAATTGCCAGAAGATTATCACGCATGGTTAATGCACCTTTTATAAAAGTTGAAGCTACAAAATTTACTGAAGTTGGTTATGTTGGCCGAGATGTTGACTCAATAATCCGCGATCTATTAGACATTGCAATTAACTTAAAGCGTGAAGAAAGGCGCAAGCATGTAATCAAACGTGCAGAAAGAACTGCCAAGGCAAGAATTATTAAAATATTATCCAATGACTCACAAGAAAAATTAGCAAAATGTGAGCAAGAATTGGAATCAGGTGCATTAGATAACAAAGAAATTGAAGTAGAACTTGAAGCAACTGACAGCAACTATAACTCACTTGATGTACCTGATATGCCTGGTGCAGGGGTTGGAATCATAAATATAACAGACATGATTGGCAAAACACTTGGAAATAAAAACAAAAAAAAACGTTGCATGAAAATTAAACATGCTTATGAAGCACTTAAAATTGAAGAAAGTGATAAGCTTATTGACCAAGATCAAATTATTAAAGATGCAATTGATAGTACTGAAAATTCTGGTATTGTGTTCTTAGATGAAGTAGACAAAATCACTCCAAAATCTGATGCAAGAAGTGAAGTTAACAGAGAAGGTGTGCAGCGAGATCTACTTCCATTGATAGAAGGCACAGTTGTTAATACTAAATATGGCTCAGTTAAAACTAATTATGTTTTGTTTATTGCATCAGGTGCCTTCCACTTATCCAAACCATCAGATTTATTACCAGAATTACAAGGCAGACTACCAGTAAGAGTGGAGCTTAATTCATTAAAATGTGAAGATTATATCAAAATTCTAACTGATCCACAATATAGCTTACTAAAACAATATATAGCATTAATGAAAACAGAAAAAGTAGACCTAGTATTTACTGCTAGTGGTACAAAAAAAATAGCAAAATATGCTTTTGAGCTGAACAATGAAATAGAAAATATTGGTGCCAGACGCCTAAATACAATTATGGAAAAGCTATTGGAAGACATAAGTTTTAACACTGATGAAGCAGCTAATAGTATGGTAAAAATAACAGAATCTTATGTAACTGAAAAACTCAATAAAATAATTACAACACTTGATTTATCTAAATTTATTTTATAATTATGCATTTATGCGTTTTTACAGCTTTTTAATATTTTTGGAACTACTAGATAGATTAGGAAAATTTATTGCAAAAACCTTCTTTATAGTTGTTTATTTAATAACTTCTAGCTACATCTTTTATGTAGAGCAATTTGGCATGCAAAATGCACTGGAAAACAATATTTTTTACCGCCCAGAAATAACAATTAGATATCTATATCGTTATATAAAATGGTGGTATAAAAATCGACAAACTGCTTCTCTCAAATCAACATTTACTCTTATTATTGCCATTCTGTTGCCTTGTGGGCTATACATGGGAGTAAAATATATATTTTTGCATATTATGGCAAAAATTAGTAAAAATATATGCATACCAGAAAAATTCAACAAATTCACAAAAAAACCTAAAGATATGAAAAAAAGACAACAACAAATATCCAGCACAACCAATCAACAAAACAGTGCAAAAAAAAACCAGTAATTATTTTCTTTAAATAAAAATATTTAACTATATAATACTCATTAGACATGGTCTTGTTGACTTATATGCCAAATTCATGCTCACTGTGCTTTAGTCATAAGAACCTCTTCAGTTGTTCAAGGCCATTATGTCTAAATGTTCCATCTATGTGATGGGGCAATGTCAACAAAAAACCATAGGTCTATTATGCCTGTTATGTCAGATAATTGGATTAAAAAACAACATAATTCAATGATAAACCCTTTCTTTGAGCAAAAGAAAAGAACAGGGGTAGTATCCTATGGTCTATCATCTTATGGTTATGATGCTAGAGTAGGGAATAAATTTAAAATATTTACCAATACTCATTCATCAATAATAGATCCTAAAAACTTTGATAATAAAAACTTTATTAGCATAGAAACAGATGTATGCACTATACCTCCAAACAGCTTTGCATTAGCATCTACGATAGAATATTTCAAAATTCCACGCAATGTCTTAGTAATTTGCCTAGGAAAGTCAACTTATGCAAGATGTGGCATAGTAATAAATGTTACTCCATTGGAACCAGAATGGGAAGGTCATGTTACTATAGAAATATCAAACACAACACCATTGCCTGCAAAAATTTATGCAAATGAGGGTATATGTCAATGTATATTTATACAGGGTGATAAACCATGTGCCAAATCATATGCAGACAATAATGGCAAGTATATGAAACAACAAGGCATAACACTACCAAAAATAGATATTGACACAAATGCAGAAAATACTTGTTAATGGTGGCAAGCCATTAGTTGGAAAGATAAAAATATCTGGCAGCAAAAACTCTGCTCTACCAATAATTGCAGCATCTCTGATGTCCACTGGAACAATTAACATAAAAAATGTTCCTAATATATCTGATGTTCAAAGCATGCTTTCAATAATAAACTATACTGGATCTAATGCAGTGTACAAAAATAACAATAACGTTATTATTAACTGCAATTGTAAGCTTAATACTAATTTTTCTGGTGCAAGTAAAATAATGCAAAAATTACGTGGCTCATCACTTGTAATGGGTGCCTCACTGGCAGTTAATGGCCATGTTGTCATACCTGCAACAGGTGGATGCAATATAGGTCAAAGACCACTCAATATGCATCTCAATGGCTTTAGAAAACTTGGAGCAAAAATACAACATTTGGACAATTCATTATTGTTAATATCAGTACCAAAAAGCCTGCAAGGTGCTAAAATTAATATGTCAAAAATATCCGTAGGAGCAACAGAAAATATTCTTATGGCTGCCACAATGGCAGATGGATTTACTGAAATCAATAATGCAGCAATGGAGCCAGAAATAGTTGATCTAGCTAATTTCTTAAATAAAATGGGTGCTAACATACAAGGTGCTGGCACCTCAACAATCACAATCAAAGGAACAACAAAGCTATCTAATGATGTTGATCATACAGTTGAATCAGATCGCATTGAAGCAGCAAGTTATGCACTAGCTGCAATGATAACCAAAGGAGAAATAACTCTTATAGGCAATAAACTTATACAAAAATCAGTAGCTAATAAAATAAAAGAGGCAGGAGGTATCATTAATCAATGTGCCAATGCTATAACTATAACAGCTCCATATAAAATAAATCCCATAAACATCAGTACTATGCCCTACCCAGACTTCCCAAGTGATGCACAGCCACAATTTACTGCACTACTATCATTAGCATCTGGATGTTCTACAATCCAAGAAAACATATTTGAAAATAGATTTGCACATACAGAAGAACTAAAAAAAATGGGTGCCAATATTTATACTATATCAGAAAACACCATACAAATTAATGGAGTTAGATCGCTACAAGCAGCAGAGGTACAAGCTACAAATCTTAGATCAGCTATGTCATTAGTTATTGCAGCACTATCTGCTAAAGGAGAGACTTTAATAACAAACCCATTCCATCTAGATAGAGGTTATGAAAATCCAGAGCTAAAACTCTCACAATGTGGTGCAAAGCTTAAGCGTCTAACAGAAAAAATTGATATTTAACTTATGTTAAACTCTATCTTGTAGGATAATTACAGTTACAATGTTTTTATATAAAAGAAATGCATGAAGCTGTTAAAAAAAAGTCATTTATTGGTGCTCTAGCCAACAGTGGTTCACTGCCTGCGGCAATCATACGAAGCACACAAAACAACAAAAGATGTTATTTTGTGGTACTCTTTCGCAATCAATCAAACATGGAAAAAATTAATAAAGATGCCAAGCTTCACAACAAACCAATGAATCTTACTGACTATGGATTAATAATAGCCAAAGGATATGGAGAAAATCCAACAGATGAAGATAAAAAAAAAATATGGGATCAGTATGGCATAGATATTAAAAAACTTTTTACATAGCAATATACTAAATTATTTTGTATAATTTTGAATAAAATATCTATTCTTAAATATGATAAAAACAATACTACTAATTTTATCCTATCTATTAGGCTCTGTTTCTTTTGGCACAGTAATTAGCAATTCAATGAAAATGAAAAATCCACGCAATGCTGGGTCAAAAAATATAGGTGCAAGCAACATGATCAGAGTTAATGGACTTAGAGCTGGTGCTTTAACACTACTAGCGGATGGACTAAAAGGTGCTATACCTGTGCTATTAACCAAACATTACTATGGATCAAGAATAGCTATGGGTTTTGGTATAGCTGCTGTAGTTGGGCATATATTCCCAATATGGACAAAATTCAAAGGTGGTAAAGGTGTTGCAACAGGAATCTTTGTCATAACTATCATTAACTACAAAATAGGAATTTTATCTGGATTGTTATGGATACTGGTATTCTTTTTATCTGGGTATGCATCACTATCATCTCTAACAGCAATATATTCAGCAACAATTGCAATCATAATGTTTGATAATCAAAAAGTTGTTCTGTGGCACATAATCCTAGCCACACTAATATTTTATAAACATGCACAAAATATACAAAAACTAATTAAGCAAACTGAGCACAGATTTCAGCCAACCAATCTAACTTTTTAACACTTTTGGTACTTTAAAATAACCATGCTCTGCATTAGGTGCATTAGATAGAATACTATCCATACAATTATTATCATCAACAAGATCTTTGCGCAACTTTCCACCTTGCATTTTAACTATCTCATCATCCCAGACACTGCATCTGCTAAAATCATTATTGGAAACCTCAATATTAGCTATACTCTCCACCCAGTTAAAAACTTGCTTCATGCTAGATATGTTTTCATCTATCTCTTGATCAGAAAAATCAATTCTAATTAATTCTGCAACCTTTAAAAACTCTTCTTTCAGCTTATCAACCATATTATAGATCCTTTTATATATTAAATTTAAAATTAAAAATATCACCATCAGCAACAATATAATCTTTACCTTCCTGTCTAGACTTTCCAGCTTCCTTGCAAGCTAATTCACCAGCATGCTTTATATAATCATTGTAAGATATAGTTTCTGCCTTTATGAAACCTTTTTCCATATCGGTATGAATTATTCCAGCAGCTTGTGGTGCAAAGCTGCCTTTTTTAAGTGTCCATGCTCGAGCTTCTTTAGGTCCTACAGTAAAAAATGTAATAAGCCCTAATAAATCATATGCTGCTCTAATTAACCCACTAAGACTAGAACCACCTAGTCCTTCCGAAAAAAAAAATTCAGACTGCTCCTCTGCTGACATTTCACTCAATGCTGCTTCCATTGCAGCAGAAACTAAAACAGCATTGGGAGATTGTTTGCATACTATATCAGAATAGCTATTGCCATTTACAATACTCTGCTCATCAACATTACAAACATATAAAACTGGTTTTGTTGTAATAAGTTGTAGCAACTGCAAATCATCATAAGGAACCAATGCTTCACATGCCATTTTTTCTTGATGCAAAACATTCAATGCACCTTTAGCAGCTTCAAGCATTTTAATCATACCAGGATCACGTTTCACTTTTTTCTCTAAAACTGGCAAACGCTTTTCCAAACTTGCTAAATCAGCCATTATAAGCTCCAAGTTTACAACACCAATATCAAACAATGGATCAACTTTATTTGCAACATGTGTTATGTTACTGTCATCAAAACATCTTACAACATGAATAATTGCATCAACTTCTCTAATGTATCCAAGAAATAAGTTACCCAAACCCTCACCCTTATGAGCACCAGCAACTAATCCAGCAATATCAAATATTTCAATCTTTGTTGGTTTTTTAATTGCTGATCCAGCTATTTTGGCCAATTGCTCTATTCGATAATCTGGTACTACAATTGTACCAGAATTAGGTTCAATAGTACAAAATGGATAATTGGCAATCTCTGCAGCATTACTTGCAGTTAAGGCATTGAATAAAGTAGACTTACCAACATTTGGAAGCCCAACCACTCCACATTTAAAGCTCATAAAATACTACTAAAATTATTTAAAAAATTTATAATTTTCTAATACTAAATAACAATACTAATATACTCAATCCCATTGAAGCTAACTGTAAAGCAACAGAAAAGGCAATCTTAAAATATTCTAACATCATATAATAAACAAAACAAGCAACACTTTCAATACAATAAATAAACCAAGAATATAACTATTTAATTAGTAGTTAAAATAAAGTTATTAAAATTATTAATTACAATATTAAAATAAATTTTATAAAAATATAAATATGAGAATCATAATATATTCTATTAATACTCAACAATCCAATTGAGTTACTGTTAAAAAAATTGAGCTTAACTGAACTTAACAGACAATTTATGTATTAGATCTAGCTTATGTAAAAATGAAAAATATGATGTTATATTAAAAATTTACACCTAATTTGCAAAAAATTAACTCTATAATTAAAGCACTGCTTATACACTATCTAAACATCAGAGTGAAATTACATCAATAAAAGATATATAAAATTACTTCTGTGCTATTTAGATCATTATAAAGAAGAAATAAAATTGGGACTTTTGAGAAAAGAGTAAATCTATAGGATATAATCCAAATCTTAAAGAGATTTATTATTTATGTCATAATATTATTGAAAAATTATATAATTTCTGTGAAAAAGAATTATTTGAACAGTTTAAAATTTTATTGAAACAAATTATTCTTATAATAAGTGATCAATCTATTTAAAATTTTAAAAAAATCTCTTGAAGTTTAGATAGTTAAAAAAAATTTATGCTACAAACATAGAAACATTAATGGACAAGTTATTTGAAAAAATCAAAACATTTAAAGCAACATATATCTGAATAGGGAAAATCTACTAATAATAAATGACTTAAAGATAAGAGATGTACTATAAACTTATGCAGCTGAACTTATAAAAAATATAAGTAAGCTAAATACTAGAAATGAAAAATATGAATTAATGCAAAGTGATACTAAGTTGAACATTAACACTAGAATGCAAAATTTAGAAATAGTATATAGAAAAATACAAGTAAATATTTGTAATTTACAGGATAAAAATTCTTAAATCATCCCACCAAGAAAAAATTCAATAACATGTACAGCTGATGTTTTACACATGAGGTTAATATTAGTGGGCTTGCAACAGACAAACAATATAATACTTAAGAGCAGCCATTATATTTACTTATCACTTCAATTAAATGATAAGTAATACACAGATGCTAAGTTGTCACACTAAATTTAATTCAAGCCATTAGTAATGAATAACAATAAGCTACTAAGTCATACTTAATTACTGCTAATGTGTATTAAGCATACTAAAAATAAAGTTTAAAAAATGCAAAAACAAATGAGCAAAAATTTATCAAGATTATAAATCCTCTGTCCTAACAAAAAATATGCATTAAAACTAACTGAAAAATCAATCAATCAAGTATAACAATATTTAATTCAAGTATTTGTAAAATTAACATCTAAAAATAATTTTTTATTAAAAAAATAGTAGAATAAACACTAAATCATAAACTAATAACACAATAATTTATTGATCAACAAGTATTATTAAAATAAATTAAAATTATCTTACCATATTTAAAATATTAAACTCTACGTATTTACCAAAACAAAGTATAAATTGATTAATATTCATATTAATAGTTATATTAACACAACATTATTTATATAAATAAGATGAAAAACAATAATTAATTGAACTAAAAAAATATTTGATATATATCAAAATCTTTAATTTAAGTATGCAAACAATTATAACTACTAAATATCAACTTACTTTTACAAAACCTGCAAATAGTTTATTCAATGAAAAACTAGCTAAAATAGATGAACCACCTGTTATGGCAAATACAACAAATGACACTAATGTAACTGGTAGAAGCATACAGTGCAAAAAGTGCATTACAATGCATACTAATGGTAGAAACAGCAGATGAAAATCAAATAGATAAAAACAGCTTATCAGTTAGAAAAAGATAGTCCATCAACTTTTGGTGAGGATAAAAAAACAGTTGAGAAAGATATGATAGAATTACTTAAAGAATTATCTAAGAATGCACTAAGAGAAACAGATGATACTAATCACAAAGGAGATTTATGCTTATACAATCTATTGGGTAGTGGAAATCTGCAAAAAAATATTCAGACTTTTGAAGTAGTTTATAAACATCTGGAACCCTAAAATATAACAGATATATCATATGCTGATATAATCCAAAATATCGTAAAAAATAGAAGTGCAGATGATTCAATAGATGATCTAATAACTCTAATATCCAGCATTAATAAAGAATTCAAACACAGCATCAATGGTGCATTATTACTACATTAAGCCATTGAAACAAAATTTGAGGAATTTGCAACCAAATTATTTGCTTGGGCTGTAAAGGAAGGATATGGCAAAAGATGCAAATACAATAAAAGAACAACCAGATGAGAAAAGCAAAGATGTGTATAAAAAAATGTTAGGGAAATCAGAAAAAAAATTGCTAAATTTTGTATTTCTCAAAACTTTCATTCTTATGAATTAGAAGAAATAACTCAAAATATAGAAGAGCAAAAAAAATTTACAGAAGAAGCAACAGATAAAATAATTGAGAACTAGAAAAAACACGTGATGAAACATTGCAGAAATTAAAAAAAACAAAAGAAGATTCTTGCAGAGAAAGAAAACATAATGATAGTCTAAAAATTAAGTATCAAAAAAAAATGTGAATTAATAAACATTGTAGCACAACAACTTAAAGATTCTTTACCTTTATCAACAACAAAGCTAAATAACTTTAGAGCAGAAGAGATGGTGCAAAAAGAACAATCTGCTATTCATGTTTAAGCAAAGCTATTCTTAAATACATTGTAACAGTTGGTCAATAGCTTGTGTTATTCTCCACTGTTATTATTGAATGGCTGTTAAATCATGAACAACATCTATCAATTAAGCTATGTAATTAACAATTTTACTAGTGAAAAACATAGTAAAACACTTTTCATAATCTACAATTTAACAACAATGATGCATTTACTGTACAAACAGTGTTCAATATCTAAGCTAAAATCTTAGACAGAAATTAATAATTATGTTGAATTGTGTTATATGAAACATTAGAAAACAAATATTGGCAAAAATTAAACTACAGGTGCACTAAATACATAATAAAATAATAACTAAAAATAGAACAGATAATAAAACACTCTGTTAATCAATAAATGCCCAAATATATTATAAACAACATAGAAACACAACTAAAGAGATAAGCCATCTTAA
>NZ_CAWVOK010000030.1:0-22044 GCF_963930935.1 Candidatus Xenohaliotis californiensis | reverse complement strand
ATGATATAGAGGATGAAGATGAAGAAGATGAGGATGATATAGAGGATGAAGATGAGGATGAAGAAGATGAGGATGATATTTTTGACAAAAATAATAGTAAAAAAATTACACCATAACTATAGAACCAACAAACTTACTAAATTTCACTTAATGTAATTGATTTATATAAGTTAACTAGTATCAATATACTAATAGCTATGTTACAGCATCTTAAAATATCAATGTGTCAACAGGTTAAACTATTACTCTATGAAATGCTCTTTATAAAATCAGATAACATATTAGGATTTAATATATTTCTATCTGGTAGTGCACCTTGTATAATGTTCTTACCACCACCTTTAAGATTAAATCTATCCAATAATACAGCCAATCCTTTAGCACTAAGTTTAATCAAAATTCCTAATAGATCACTTCCAGCTGTCAGGACAAATGATCTTTTTGTGCCAATTTCATTAATGCAAACAACTAAACAATTACTAACTTTGCTGCGCAATGACTCAAGTGCAGCAACTATAACTTTAGTATCTTCATTAACAAAAACTTTATATATATAACAGAACTCACCATCACCTACTCTTACTTTACTATTAAGCAAATCTATTATAATTTTTTCTATTGTTAATGTGTTAAGCTGATTGTATAAATTATCAATTAAATTTTTATTCTTTTCCAACACTTCTATAAATTCAACACTTTCAGATGCAGCTGACACATGGAGAAAAGCTGAAATATTCGTTAATACCTCTAATCTATTATTTAGATAATTAAATGCCTTAATGGATGTCAGGGCTTCAATTCTTCTTATGCCAGATGCTATAGCACATTCTGATATAATTTTAAATAAACCTATTTCAGATGTTCTGCTAACATGGGTTCCACCACAAAGTTCACGTGAAAATCTATCAGCATTAACAACTCTTACTAAATCTGGATACTTTTCACCAAAAAGAGCTATTATTCCTTCTTTAATAGCTAAATCATATGGCATCTCATTAGCCTCAACTAGTAAATTTAGATGAATTGCACCATTAACAATTAATTCAATGTCATTCAATTCTTTAGTAGTAATTTTGCCAATATGGCTAAAATCGAAACGCAACCTATTTTCATCAACTAAAGAACCTTTTTGCGCCACATGCTTACCTAAAACCTTTCTAAGTGCTGTATGCAATAAATGTGTTGCAGTATGGTTAATGGTAACAAGCTTTCTATGCTCACAATCCACTATGCACCCTATATTATCGCCTACTTTTATATCAAATTTAACATCACTGATAAAATGCATAAAAATGCCATGTACTTTTCTTACATCAGATATCTTAATCATCTCACCAGATTTCATTAAGGCACCCTTATCACTAACTTGACCACCTGATTCAGCATAAAATGGAGTTTTATTAAGTATAATTATAGCATTTTGTATATTATTAATTTCTGCAACAAGGGTAATTGTTTCTTGATCTATAATAGCTAACACTTCTGCATCATCAATTTCATGCTTTTCATAACCAATAAAATTAGTTGGTTTTATATTAAGCTGAGCAATCATTTTAAATAAATCTTTAGTGCCTGCAATATTTTGATAATTTGATGCAACTCTAGAGCGATTTTTTTGACTTAACATCTCCTTCTCAAACCCCTCAACATCAGTTAATATGTTATGCCTTTTAGCCAACTCAATAGTCAACTCTAGTGGAAAACCATAAGTATCATACAGCTTAAATAAATCATGCCCACTAATTATCTCTTTATCTTTAGTTAATGCATTAAAATAACCCATACCTTTGGTAATTGTATTGGAAAACAGCTTCTCCTCATTAATGTAACAACCATCTATTATGTTCTGTCTATCTTGCAATTCCCAATATACAGTGCCCATAATTTCAATTAAACTGGGTAAAAGCTCACTAAGCAAATTGCCTTTATAGTGCAGATAATATTTAGCATAAAGCAATGAACGCCTTATAATTCTACGCAGCACATAACCACGATCTTCATTGCTTGGCAATATACCATCTGCAATCAAAAAAGCCGATGAACGTAAATGATCTGCTACAATTTTATAAACAAAATCATCACAACCTGGAGCCAAAGATTTTATTCTAGAAATAATATTAGCAAAAAGATCAGAATCAAAATTATCATGCTTATTCTGACACACGGCAGCTATTCTTTCAAGCCCCATGCCAGTATCTATACAAGCTATAGGTAAATCATGCATACTGCCATCAGACATAGACTCAAAGCACATAAAAACAATATTCCATATTTCAACATATCTATCACCATCCTCATTAGAACTACCAGGAGGACCACCTGCAATGTCAGAGCCATGGTCATAAAATATTTCTGTGCATGGACCACATGGACCAACATCGCCCATGCGCCAAAAATTATCATCAGTGCCAATCTCAATAATCTTGTTATCTGATAAACCTGAAATCTTCTGCCATAATATTTTTGTTTCAAGGTCGCTGCAATGATATGTAACACACAATTTATTGGCAGGAATCTGCAATTCTTTAACCAAAAATTCCCAAGCCATAACAATGGCATGCTCTTTATTGTATGCACCAAAGCTAAAATTGCCTAACATTTCAAAAAAAGTATGATGTCTGGCAGTATGACCAACCATATTTAAATCATTATGCTTACCACCAGCTCTAACGCATTTTTGACATGACACAATAGCTTTATGCTTAATTGACTGAGCACCAAGAAATATATCCTTAAATGGCACCATTCCAGCATTCACAAACATTAATGTTTTATCATCAGGTATAACTAATGGTGCAGATTTATAAACCTCATGACCATTACTCTGAAAAAAATCTAAAAACTTAGATCTTATTATGCTTGCCAACCAATTCATATATTAACAATAATAAGAGTTAAACACTCATTATATAATTATTAAAAATAATGTACATATCTCATATATATACCCTTTCAAACTCATTGTATTGCCAACTAATTAATCAATGCATTAGAATAGCAAAAACAGTTATTATTTGATAAATGAATACACATGTAAAATATATAAAATCATCCCTATGGCTAGCAACTGCACTTTATTTGTTAATAATCATAGCTAGCTACTATCCAAATGATATATCATTAAATACAACATCCACTATAACAAAAGTTTACAATATTGGAGGCACATTTGGTGCATATATTGCTGACATTATGATGCAAATATTTGGAATAAGCAGCATTATTCTATGTCTATTTTTCTTCATAATGGCTAAAAAAACTCGTGACAATATACAAATATCAAAAAAAAAATCACTTTTATATGTAATACTATCCACTACAGCTGCTACCAGTTTAATGCCAACAGTGTATTATTTTAACAGAATTGACCTGTTTGCCCAAAAAGGCTTTATGGGCAACCTCATGCTAAAAATACCACAATCATCTTATATGAAAATCATAATGCTTACTGTATCAGTGTATTGCATATTTAAAGCATTTGGACATTCTATCAAAGTACCAAACAAGATTAAATTCGTAAAGAAACAAAAACTACAAATAAAAATACAACCTGTAGAAACAGAGGGAAATGAATCTACAAATTATCCATTGAATATATTTAACAATGAAGATGAAAAAAATAATTTTTCATCAATCAACAAATCCATAGATTCAACTTCTATGGAATATAGCAAAAATAAAACATATCAGAATAGTAAAATCAATATAACTCATGAATCCAATGATGAGCAAAATTCAAATAAAGATATAGACAGCAAACCAAATCATGAATCCAATGATGAGCAAAATTCAAATAAAGATATAGACAGCAAACCAAATCATGAATCCAATGATGAGCAAAATTCAAATAAAGATATGATGAGCAAAATTCAAATAAAGATAAGCTAAATTATGAACAACATGAGTCAAATGACAATGATTTTAATTATGATTATAAATCCAGTGATGAGCAAAATTCAAATAAAGATAAGCTAAATTATGAACAACATGAGTCAAATGACAATGATTTTAACCATGAAACCAACGATGACAAAATAACAAACATAGATGAAATATATAGCAAACCAGTAATTGACTTATTAGACATAAGAGAACTAACAAATTTAAAAACTGCACAAAATGGATTAGAGCAAAATGCTCAAAAACTAGAAAGTGCATTATGTGATTTTGGCATTAAAGGCAGTATAGTCAATATTACGCCAGGGCCAGTTGTAACGCTGTATGAACTGGAACCAGCACCAGGAATCAAATCATCTCGTATAATTGGATTATCAACTGACATTGCACGTGCATTAAGTGCAACCTCAGTAAGAATAGCCATAATACCTGGAAAAAATGTTATGGGCATTGAAATACCAAACATTAGCAGACAAATAGTTAGCATACGATCAATCTTGGAGTCTGATAGCTATGTGAATTCTGCACAAAAATTACCACTTGCACTTGGCGTTACAATAAATGGTGAAAATGTTGTTGCAGATCTAGCAAAAATGCCACATCTGCTAATAGCAGGAACTACTGGATCTGGCAAATCAGTAGCAATCAATACAATGATTATATCACTTATATATAGCTTGGATTACAATAAATGCAAATTCATAATGATAGATCCAAAAATGTTAGAGCTATCTCTATATAATGACATACCACACCTTATAACACCAGTTGTTACTGATCCTAAGAAAGCTGTTATAGCATTAAAATGGGTAGTTGCTGAAATGGAAGCACGGTATAGATTAATGTCACAATTAGGAGTAAGAAACATAGATGGTTACAATCAAAAAATTGACAAAAGCATTGAAAATAATGAGACTATTAGATACAAAACACAAAGTGGATTTGATGAAAGTGGCAAGCCTATATTTAAAGAGGTCATAGTACCAGCAAAACATATGCCTACAATCATAGTAATTGTTGATGAAATGGCAGACTTAATGCTACTTGCTGGCAAAGAAATAGAATCCTTGGTGCAACGTTTAGCACAAATGGCAAGAGCAGCTGGGATACACATAATCATGGCCACTCAACGACCATCGGTTGATGTCATAACAGGAGTTATTAAAGCTAACTTCCCAACTAGAATTAGTTTCGCCGTAACATCTAAAATTGACAGCAGGACAATACTTGGAGAACAAGGTGCAGAATCTCTATTAGGCATGGGAGATATGCTGTATATGAGCAGTGGAGGAAAAACACAAAGACTACATGGTCCATTTATAAGTGATAAAGAAATACAAGCTGTTTTAAATGATATAAAAAATCAAGCAAAACCATGTTATTTATCTGAAATTAGCACCTTAATGGAAAGTATTTCAAATAATGTTGTTAACTCATGGGATGAGGAAGATGGTTTATATGCACAAGCTGTAACAATAGTTAAAAGAGATCGAAAAGCATCTATTAGCTATTTACAGCGTCAATTAAAGATAGGATTTAATAGAGCAGCATCATTAATAGAAAGAATGGAAAAAGAAGGTATTGTTAGTGAACAAAATGGCATGGGGAAAAGAACTGTTGTCATAACCTAATAAATGTAATATTAATATTTTTTATTATAAAAATCTTCTTGTTCTATAAAAAAAGATATGGCAGGTATTTTCCGTAGTTTAGATGATTTGAATATATGTGCACAAATTTTAGGATGCATGTAATTTAAATAACATAGAAATAGCATGTCATTATCTTCTATATATTGAATTTTATTTAAAAGATTTTCTGGAAGCATTCTAAGCACAATATTGCGAAAACCAACTTTGTTAGCTAGTGCAGGATGTGGAGTTATAAAAAAAACTTTAGCCATGGATAAATCTTTTGTAATTTCAGCTCTTGAAACAGTAACTGGCATTGATAAATAATCACACACAAAATCTGCAACTAACTGCTGTATTAAACATGAAACCTTTTTCCAACGAGGCATACGTTTTTTTCTGTACTGCAAATCACCATGATGCACCATAGTTAAAGCACACGTTTTTGCTTACTAACTTCATAAACCTTAATAACATCACCTTCATCAATATCACTGCAACCAGCTATAGCAATACCACATTCAAAACCCATATTAACCTCTTGTACAGAATTTTTAGAACGTTGCAATGATTTTATCTTGCCTTGATAAATACAATTTCCATTACGTAAAACATCTACATCCATATCTTTTTTAACAATACCATCTAAAACATAAGAACCAGCAACAGTCATTCTATCAATAGCAAAAACCTTGCGAACTGAGACAGTGGCAATCTGCTTTCTTGTCACTATTGGAGACAGCATAGCACTTATTGAATTTTTAATATCATTTATAATATCATAGATTATCTGATATATGCTTATTTGAATACTGCGCAATTTTGCCATACTTGATATTTTAGAATCAGCAGAAACATTAAAAGCAATAATTTTTGCCTTGGATATAGTAGCTAACAAAACATCAGATTCATTTATATCACCAATGCCATGATGTATTATATTTACATCAACTTCTTCATTTTCAATGCTATTAACAATATGTAATACAGCCTCACATGAACCATGTGAGTCAGCTTTAATTACTAAATCTAAATTTTTCTTTGTATTTGTAACAAAAAAACTTTCTATCTGTGATGTTGTATTGTTTTCTTCTTGTTGCATTAAATTATTGCTCTTGTGATAATTATCAACAATTTCCTTGGCCATTTTATTATTAGAAACAACCACAAATTTCTCACCAACTTTTGGCAATCCATTTAAACCAACCAACTCTACTGGAGTTGCAGGAGAAGCTTCAGTAACTCTTTTATTATTCCACAAGGTCATTGATCTTACTAAACCATAACATCCACCAGAAACAACCATACTACCACTATGCAAAATGCCACCCTTAACTAAAACAGAAACACAGGATCCTTTACCAGCAACCATTTTAGATTCAAGCACTACACCATGTGCTGGACATTTATAATTAGCCAGTATACCACTAATTTCTGATTGCAATATTATTATATTCTCTAAAACATCTAGGTTAATGGCCTTCAATGCCGACACTTCAACTGTTAATACTTCACCACCCATGCTCTCAGCTACAATACCATAAGATAGTAAACTGGAAAGTACTTTTTGCACATTAGCACCATCCTTATCAATTTTATTAACTGCAACTATAATAGGTACATTAGCAGCTTTTGCATGATTAATAGCTTCAATAGTTTGTGGCATTACACCATCATCAGCAGCAACTACTAGCACTACCAAATTAGTCACATTAGCACCTCTTAAACGCATATCAGTAAATGCTTCATGACCTGGTGTATCAATAAATGTAATATTAGAACCACTCTTGGTGCATGCTTGATATGCAGCAGTACGCTGAGTTATCCCTCCAATTTCAGTAGAAGTTACACTTGATTGTCGAATTGCATCTAACAAAGAGGTTTTACCATGATCCACATGACCCATAACCGTTACAACTGGTGGACATGGTTTCATTTCAACATCATCACCAGCAAACGAACTAATTATACCATCTACAGTTAAAAGCTCATCTTTTTTGATAGCCTTATGACCAAATGATTCAACAATCATTTGAGCAGAATCAACATCAAAATCATTAGCTATATCTATTCCCAATGATTTTGCTATCTTTTTAACCTCAAGCATCTTAATAGACATTGCCTTAGCCAAACTATCAATAGTCATGCTATCAAAAACATCAATACTCTTAATAATAGTGCTGTTATTTTTTGTGATTTTGTGTTTTCTTTTAGTAACTTGACGTCTATTAAATAACTCTCTAACCCTAGTGCGCTCATCTTCTACGTTTGTTTGATCTAAGCCAGCTCTCCAATTTTTTATATCAACTAATTCATTAGAAGTTGCAGTAGACTTTTTAAATCTCATTGCATTAGTATTAGCATCTTTATCATTAGATGATTTTTTAGAATAAGGTAACTTATCCTGTCTTTTCCCCAAAACACTTTGCTTAGCATTCTTAACATCTTGTGACTGCTCTTGACTATCTTTATTGACAACAGTAGTTTTCAAGCCAACATCAGATTTACCATTTATCTTATTGCTATCTCTCAAGGCATTGTCATTTTTCTGTGCTGTTGACAACATAGCAATAACATCAATATCATTCTTTATAACTGCACCAGAATCTTTACTAGAAATTGAATTCTTTAAATTATGCTGCTTTTCAGCCTTATCTTTTGCTGTATTGCTGTTAATAATTTCCTTTTTTTCCTTAATATTATCTGTTGGCAAATTATCAAAAGCAGAATGTAATGCCATTAATGTATTGTTATCTTCACTAAGCTGAACATTCATTTTTTTTTGATATTCATCAGAAATTGATTTTTCAAGAACCTTCTTTCTTTTATCATAATCATCATTTGATAGATCAATATCAGCGACATCTCTATCATTCTTGGATCTATTTCTCCTAACAACCTTAACCACTCTGGATTTAGATGCACTGCCAGTACGTATAAATTCCCCAGCATCATTTATTACTATATCCGATCTGTTTAACGTTAGTGTTCCTTTTTTATTGCCATCCATCTCACTACTAGCCATATTAATCTCACTATTTAAACCATCCAGCTTTTTCACGAGCTAACATAATTAGCTCATCAATAAATGAATCTGTTATTTCATTTAATTCTAAGAATTCTTTACCATCTTTAACAAACATTTCCTTTAATTCACTACTAGATAAATCAGCTAAATCACCAACTGTTTCTATACCTTCAGTAGACAATTTCAATAAAAGCATTGGAGTTATAGGTGGTAAAATAGTTAATTTAAGATCTGCACCATCTTTAACAGTATCCTTAAATAATTCATCCTCATTTTCCAACAAGTATTTCTTTGCCCTATTAATCAATTCCTCAGCAACATTGCTGTCAAAACCTTCAATGGCACTTAAATCATTAATAGAAGAATTAGCTATATCACCAATACTAGAAAATCCCTCCATTACTAAAAACTGTGCCATCATTTTCTCAACATCTAAAGCCTTCATAAACAACTCTGTACCATTTTTCATCTCTTCTGAACGCCTATCCATTTCATCTTTTTCGCTTAATATGTCTATCTTCCATCCTATTAACACAGATATCAAGCTAACATTTTGACCTCTCTTGCCTATAGCTATACTCAATTGATGATTAGGAACAACAATTTCCATACGTTTTTCTTTTTCATCAAGAATAACTTTCACAACCTCAATTGCAACTAATGCATTGATTGCAAACGTTGCAGAATCAGATGCATACTCAACAATATCAACCTTCTCACCTCTTAATTCATCTATAACTGCTCTAACTCTCACGCCTCGCATTCCAACACAGGCACCCACAGGATCAATGTTGCTTTCTTTGGATGATACAGCAATCTTAACCCGAGAACCTGCTGCACGAGCTATAGACTTAATCTCCACAATATCATCATAAATCTCTGGTACTTCTTGCCTAAACAACTGAGCAACAAACTGTGGGTGAATTCTGGAAAGATTTAAACGCACACTATCTACGTCTTTGGATACAGAGCTAAGATAAGCCTTTAACCTATCACCTTTTCTAAATAATTCACCACGAATTAAGTTTGCAGCAGGCATGACTGTTTCAAAACTTTGCACATCAACTGTTAGTGTCTTAGTATCAACTCTTTTAACTATCCCAGTAACCAATTCACCAACCATATCTTTAAATATATTATACTGCTTATCTCTAATTAATTCAGATAATCTAGTACGCAAAGCATTTTTTGAAAAAACAACATTGCGTGCAGAATCACGTAATGAAACAGCTGGCAATGGCTCACAAACAATATCACCAACCTGTACATCATCTGACAGTTCACGTGCTTTGGTTATTCCAACACATTGATAGCCATCAATAAATATTCCTGTGCCCTTGTTATCATCTATAGCAAGCAACTCTTTAAAAGCATTAATACAACCTGTTCCACGATCAATCTTTACAATTATTTTTTCATACTTATATTTATTAATCTCAAATATAGCTATAGCATCTTCAATAGCTTTAATAACAGTATCATAATCAACACCTCTCTGTTCAGCATATTGACTCACAATGGTCATAAGCTCTAAATTACCATAGATATCAATAGTCATGTTAAACTCACATCTAAATATTAAAAAGACAACTTAGCTTTCCATATACAAGAATATGGTACTACTATCTCTAGTTCATTATTTTTATCTTTGTTAATAGATTTAATCACAATCTTATTATCTACAACATCAGAAATTATCCCTTTAATCTTATCATTAACGCCAAGAATACTTCCTGGTGTTAAAAGCAAAACAACCACCCTACCCTTAAATTTCAAAAAGTCATTTAAATTTGCTAATGGTCTGTCTAGCCCAGGCGATCCTACATTGATAGCATAATCAACATTAGGAAGAGGGTCAGATGTTGATAAAGCAAACCTAATATTTTTTGCAGCCTTAGAACAATCAGAAATATTTACTGGCAAACCATCGAGACGATCTATAGTTACATCCAATATGGAATCATTCTTGTTAAAAACAAGACTATCAATACAACAACTAATCTGCTTTAAACATGACTGCACCACATCAACAAACATCTCTTCCACAATAAACTATATACTACTACATAATGAACATTAGTATCCTTGATCTACACTGCCAAGTCAAGGTTTTTAACCTTTGTGACCTAAGCACAAAATAAAAAATAATTATATAATGCTATTACTGCATTTAATAATAAAAGCATATAAAAATCTATAAAATTATTTGTAAAATAAAATTGTTAACATATAAAACTATATGAATTCAATTAAACTACATTGGACATTATTATATAATTTATACTCTACTCACTAAAACAATATTAAGCATGGCTTTTTTGACAAGACTGCACTATACCAACAAATAATAGAATCACTAATTAAATGTTGAGGTGGTATGGTAAATTACCTAGAGGATAATATTCTTTATTGACAATCAATTTTACCTAAACATAATTTAAACATAATTTAAAAATTTATTTGTAAACATTGATTGATAAAATCCATAAGAGAAGCAGTCAATTATTTAACACATTTAGTGAATATAAATCTGCTGTAAAAAAAAATATATACCCACTACAAATAAAAAATTTAAATTATCATGATTATAACTATCGTCCTTTTATAAACCAAACACAAGTTTATCTTAGTGCCCTGATTAATGAAATGGAACATGGTTTTGCAACACTGCTAACACCATCGTGCATAAATGCCATAGCAATTGCAACCACTGCCATTCTAAGACCTAATAAAAATGTAGTTATTGCTGATAACATATACCCCAAAACAAAAACAACCATATATCAAATAGCTGATAAAATTAATGCCACTGTTTCAATTGCTAACATGTTGAAACCAAATGCAATTGAACAATCTATAGTGGATAATACAGATCTTGTTGTTATAGAAAACCCTGGATCGTATTCATTTACACTAGTTAATACTGAAAACATTGCCAAAACTGCAAAACTCAACAATGCTATATTATTGTGTGACAACTCTTGGGCTACACCAGTATTTCACAAACCAGGTAAATATGGTGTAGATATAGTTGTAGGATCAATAAGAAAATATATGAACGATAGAGGTGATATAAACATGGGATATATAACAAGCATCCATGAAGAGGTATATAAAAAAATATACCAAAGCATACAAACATTTGGCATAACTGCTAATCCAGATGATTGTTATAATATCATACAAAACATTCAAACTATTGAAATGCGAATGAAGCATCACAACACTAATATCAAAGGCTTAATAAGTCAAATCAAAAAACATAGTAGAATTAAAAAAGTTATGCACCCATATGCAAACACTAGCATAGAACAACAAAAACTCTGGGAGCACTATTTTACTGGTGGGGGTAGTTTGTTTAGCATTATTTTAGACAAAATTTATTCAATTAAAAAATTGGACTCAATGGTCAAGATCATGAAATCCTTTCAAGTTGGCACAAATTGGGGTGGTGCCGATAATCTGATGACCATTATCAATCCAAAATTAATACATACATTCCCAGACAAACAAATGCTTTCTGGTTCTTGTTTACGAATATACTGTGGATTAAAACATACAATGGAGCATAACATACAAGATATTGTTAATGGACTTAATGCTCTTGATTAAGCTCTACACACGCCACTTAATAGAGCAACCGATACTGGGAAATTGAGCTTTTGCATTAGGTCTGCCACCATCTACAAGTGTTAACATAGCATTAAATAAATCTCTAGTAGAGCTATTGTTAATTTTCATACCAGAATCATCCAATCTGCCACGATATATCAAGTGAAAGTCTTTATCAAAACCAAAAAAATCTGGAGTACAAACAGCACCATAAGACCTAGCTATCTCCTGTGTATCATCTAAAAGATAAGGAAAGCAAAATTTTTTCTCCTTTGACATGATTATCATATTATCAAAAGAATCCTGAGGGTAACTATCATAATCATTTGGCATAATTGCTACAAAACCAATATTTTTTTTCTGCAATTCATCAGCATCTTTAACTATTTTGTCAATTATAGCTAGCACATATGGACAGTGGTTGCAAATAAAAGCCACTACTAAACCATTTAATCCTTTATTTTTAAAATCATTCAATGCAACCATCTTGCCACTTACATCACGCAAAATAAAATCAATTGCATTCATAGAATAATCAATTGGAGGAGTTTGCAAGGCTGTCATAAGTAATAATATCTAGTAAATAAATTTATATTAAACACTTGGAACAATCTGTCAACATCCAAGAACTATGCAAATAACATGTAGCACTTAATACTAAATAGTTTTCTTAATTTAGTGAATGCTAAAATTATAAGATTAACATAGAAATAAAGTTTTCTTTATGGTTAATATACTTAATTATATTATATATTAATAATATAAATTATTTATTTGCAAAAATTTTATCTTATTTAAAATACTTTTTTAAATCAAATATAATTAAAAGATTAGTATATTACAATGAGTTAGCTCACATAACTCAAATATCAACTCAAGGTGAATAGATTATTTATTATTTCAATAGTGAGTACTAATATAACTTTCCAGTATATTATGGCTCTTAGTGAATCATAAGCTATGGCATATATCATTAATGGTTAATTCATTTATTATATTTCTATTTTCTAATGACATGTTAATTTTATATAAAATTTTCAACAAAACTAAAAATAATAAATATTGATACTTAAGTATTAAAAAACTACCTTAAAATAAAATTACTTATAAGTTGTTTTAATTTTAAAAATTATTAATTTTTTTACAATAATCTTAATATTTATCTCAACTACAGTAGTAATAGCTATTTTACCACATTTCTTCTTTTTGCAAGATTTATAATTAGTTAAGCTCGGAAAATAATCAATACATAGATATTTTCCACAGTCTTGTTAGCAAGTCTGTTTATAATATGTTAATAAATCCAATGCAAATAAATACAACCAAATAAACTGTAGTTACAATCAGGCATAAGAGCAATGTATTATTAATTATGCAAACTGCAGTACAGCAAACAGCATTGAACTTATCAAATTATATATCATAAATATTACATTTATAACTATATAAACCTGTAAAGATAAATTGTTCAATTATCTTACCCAATCATCAAAACCATAATTTAAATTCATTCAGTAGAGTCTGCTTAATATAAACTTTTATAATAAAATTCAAACAATAAATCTCTACATACCCTCAATAATACGATCTACAAGCTGTTTTACAGTTGGAATAAAATTGTTTTTATAAAATGGATCATTTGCAAATCTATAAACATTATGTCCCGCAAACATCAGCTGATTTTCAACATCACCATATGCTATAATCTCTCTTAATGTTTTACTAATACAAAAACTTCTTGGATCTGGTTTAATATTTGTAGTATATGGCTCTGCATCACGCCAATTACTAAATCTACATTGACCCAAACAACCAACACAGTTAATCTGATCTCTTACAATTTCTCTTTTTTCATTAGGAGTTGTGAACACCAAAGTAGAATCTGGAGTCTTCATAGCCACATTAAATCCACTACTATACCATTTTTGCATCTCAATATTATCTTTATCAGAAATATAGACTATACTTCTTTCATTTCCTGTATGACCTGTATTAAAAGGAACTGTCATTTTTTTAGTAGGCAATTTACTAAACTCTATTTGTCTTTTAGAACGCTGTATAAGCTTGTCAAGAAATTTATTATGCACCATGGATGCATAAAATCCAGTTGGACTAAATCTGTTAATAGATACATCACCTTGCTTAATAGTCAACAATTTTTTTTTCCAAGAGCATGGTATTGGACTCTCTTTTGTTAAAAGAGGTCTAGTGCCAAACTGAAAGGCAATAGGAGCAAGCTCATTATTGTCAGTAATATGCTGCAATTCATTTAAACACCAAATGCCGCCAGCCATAATTATTGGTTTATCAGATAAACCATATTCATTCATTGATCTTCTTATGCTTAATAAACGCTCTATAGGTGCCTCTTTAACCAATGGATCTTCACGATTAGTGATTCCATTATGACCACCTGCTAACCAAGGATCTTCATAAACCACGCCACCTAATAATTCTGAAAACTTATAATATGATCTTTTCCATAAAACATTAAAGGCACGAACAGATGAAACAATAGGGTAATAGTGTACATTATATTTTGCAGCAATATTAGCTAGTTTAAATGGCATACCTGCACCACAAGTTATTCCAGTTATAAAACCTGACACTTTTTCCATGATGCCATGCAGTATTCGTTGTGCACTGCCCATTTCCCATAAAATATTTATATGCAGACCACCAGAGCCTTTAGAAATATCATGAGCAATTTTAGCCTGACTAATGCCACCATTCACACTGTAGGCTACCCATTCCTCATGCTTATCTCGTCTATTTTTTGCACTATACTTTAACTCTATTGATTTACCATTCTCATCAATAGCTTCTGCACATACTCCAGAAAAAGTTCCTATAGCATTAGCTGCTGCAAAAGAGCCAGCAGAACTACCATTACTTACACCAATGCCCTTACCACCTTCAATAATAGGCAGCACTTCCTTACCTCCTAATTTAATAGGATTAATAATTTTTACCATTCCAACTGGACAAAAGATTTGTTAATTTTTATACAAAAAATAATACCAATAGTCAAGAAATTTAGGTGCACTATGCACCTACACCAACTGAAATATTTTGTTTTACTAAAGCTGACGCTGTATCATGGGATAAAATATGGCTTTTAGGTTTATTGCTATGTTCTGTAGAGCTATGCTTGTTGTCACTATTTTGTTGCACTTCTTTTCTATTGTACCTAGGCTCAATATCATCTTTTTTTGAAAAAAAATCTTTTAATCTCTGCAATAATCCTATCTTAGGCTCATCAACAAATTTAACATTTGGACTTACGCTTTCAGTAAACTCACTGGTAAAAGTGTAAAATTTTTCATTATATTCATTATCAAAGTCAGCAATATCATGCCAAAATATTTTGTAATCTGGAGAACCAGAAACTAATGGGCAATAACCATCAGCCAACATCTTATATGACACAATATCATCTATCCTAGTCTCTTCTTTTGTTCCATATAAATCAACTCTTAACAAATAATTACGCAATTCTCTATATCTATTAGATGCTTTCTTTTTAAAATCAAGTCTATAACGTTCAAGCATTACTGCATTACGCTGCTTTTCTAGTTTCATAATATTATAAATCTCTGAAAATACCTGACTCTTGTCAACCATGGGCATCTTATTTAAAACAGCTTTTGCCACACTTTCTAAGTTGTCATAAGAATTTCCCAAAACCAACATTTCTAACTCTAAATAATCCTTTTGCATCTTCATATAAGATTTTATCACTCTCATATCTCTTTCTGTCCAGCTATTGCCAATTGCTTTAGAGATAAAGTTCTTTGGTGATTTCTTACAAAATATAGTCAACTCCAAGTCAACAATCTGCTCCTTAATACTTCTATCAAGATCTTTTAATACCTTTTTCTTTTCTTTGCAGATAAAATCCAATATCTGCTTATGAAATTTTTCAATGATCTCCAATTCCTCTGGTGTTGGTTCTGCTTGAAATATAAGTACCTTAATACTAGTTCCCAAAATTTGTAACATTTTTCTAGAAAGCACAAATACAGTAACCAATGTCACACCACCTATTGGAAATGCATACATACCAAAGACACTAATTAATCTTGGAACAAACAAAACACTCAAAGAACCAGCTAGAAAAAAGAATACTAGCCAAACAAACAATGTAAAGGTATTATTAACTTTATTACTTATTTTTCGATAAGTCTTTTTTACAAATGGAAGTATCATGCCAATGCTTATTAGTAAAATAAATTTATAGTCAACAAATAAATGCTTAGTGCTATCAACAAAATTAATTTTTTCAATAAAAAAAGCAGCAAACTAGCTTTTATTGTATTTATAATATTCACCATTATAGCTATTTTTATAAACTTTATAGCAAATGACAAACCCTTAATAGCAAAATGTAAAAATAAATATTATTTCCCCATTTTTAAAATATATCCAGAAACTGAATTTGGTGGTTATTTAGAAACTGAAGCAGATTATCTTGATGTTGATGTACAAAAGTACATAAACAATCATGGATGGATCATATGGCCATTAATAAAATTCAGCTATAAAACTATCAACTATAACTTAGGTGAAGATTTTCCATCACCACCAACAAGTGAAAATATATTTGGCACAGATGACCATGGTCGTGATGTATTTGCACAAATTTTTTATGGATACAGAATTTCATTGTTATTTAGCCTATTAATGACCATTATAGTACTGTTTATAGGAATATTAATGGGTTTATTGCAAGGATATCTTGGTGGATATACAGATATATTGCTACAACGCTTTACTGAAATATGGCTTAGCATGCCATTTTTTTTTATAATAATAGCAATTTCATATATAGCAAAGCCTGGATTTTTTATCCTGCTGCTTATTATATCATTCACCAGTTGGGCAAAAGTGGCAAATATGATGCGTTTTGATGTTTTACGCATAAGAAATATGGACTATGTATTATTTGCCAGAGCACTTGGTGTAAGCAATTTTAAAATAATAATTAGACACATACTTCCAAATGCATTAGGATCTGTTGTAAGCTATACACCATTCTTAATTGCTGAAGGATTAATAAAATTAACTGCTCTTGATTTTATAGGTTTTGGCCTATCATTTAACATGCCATCATTGGGCGTAGTGTTAGAACAAGCAAGAGGCAATATGTCAGCACCTTGGATTGCAATATCAATATTTACCATTCTATCATATATACTGATAATGCTAATATTTATAGGTAATGATCTACGCTTTTCATCTAAGAGCAAACCTAGTAGTAAAAAAAAATAAATTTTGCTATATTGACAATTGGTTAATTTTTGTGGTTTAAAAAGAGTATAGCATAAGTATAAATTTAACTAAACATGGATAACAATGCTTCTTTATACTGCGTTGTTTGGCGTATTGATTGGTACAGACAATCTTAAAAATCGTTATTATTGCAATAAGAAAAAGAATAAACGCTGGGTAATTTATAATGGAATTACAGAAATAACAAAAACACCACCAGAATGGCGTGCATGGCTAAGCTATACAATAGATGACAAACTAGTTAAACATCTAACAAGCAAGAGAAAAGTAATTCATACACCAAATCTTACAGGAACAAAATTTGCCTACTATCCATACAATCATAAAATAAAAACATAGCAAGGAGATTAAATGAAGGCTTTTGAAACATTAATAGGTTTTTTAGTGCTACTTTTTGCCACATATATCACAATAATATTTTATTATAAAAGCAATGTATCGTATGTTGATAACTATATTCTTTATGTGAACCTTAGCTCATCAACTGGCCTAAAAAATGGTAGTGATGTTAGATTAAATGGTGTAAAAATTGGACATATAGTAGAAAGAAAGCTGCTTGAAAATTATCAAGTTAAAGTAACATTAGCTGTAAACAAACAATTCTCATTACCAATAGACAGCTCAGCAGAGCTTACAACAGAAGGATTTATGGGCAATAGATATATGCGCATTGTACCTGGTTTTTCTACTGAAACACTTAAGCACAATGATTTTATTGAATATTCACAATCATATGATTTTAGTTTAGAATCAATAATAGAAAAATTTATTGTAGGTAAACCTTTTAGTGAAAAAACTCATCATAATAATTAGCCTTATGATATTAAGCATGTCTGCTAATTCTTACAATGATTCAATGCTCTATGACAATGCTATAAGCACCTTCCTATCAGAAATAAATAACAAAAACAGTATAAAATCACAAAACATTGATGAGCTACACTACAACAAAATCAATGAAACTCATCAAGCAAATAGTTATACAGATACAAATAATTTTTTTAGTGATGCAAATCTTTTAGTACTTAATAAAATGACTGCAAAAACCACTAAAATACTTGCAAAGAATGAACAAAAAATATTTGAGGGATTAAATATCAAGCTATTTGGATGCTGGTTTGTGAAAGATGCGCCAGATGATGGACACAGAGCTTTGTTGAAAATAAGCTATAATGATATAAATAATAAAAATATTAATTTGCTTAATGGATGGATATTCTCCAAATTTTATTTTTTGAATAATATTAATAACAGTATTTATGATATAAAATTAATATCATGTGCAAAATAACATTAAGTTATCCAAATTCAAGTCATCATTATTAACAAATAGCTGTAAATAAATGCTATCTTAACTATTATAATATTTAATCAAGCAATAAAAACCTCTCTTATATAAGAATATTTATAAAATCAATAAACTATAAATCATAATAAATAACAATAGATTCTAAGCTATAAATTTAATACCCATTAATAGTAATAAGCACATCTCAACAAATTTTTCTATTAGTGTCTTTATGCTTATTGTATAATATTCACAATCTAGGATTATAAAATAGTTGTAGCAATGCCAATCATTAGATTAGCCAAAAAAATCTTAAAAAAAACACCAAATGTAGAAATTAAAAACCTGCAAAAAACAGTTCATAATATTAATGCCATGGAAGCAAAACTTGAGATGCTTAGTAATGATCAATTATATAACAAAACATCTGAATTTAGAGAGCTATTGTCCAAAGGCATGACAATTGATGATATTCTAGAAAGTGCTTTTGCAGTGGTTCGTGAAGTTTCAAAACGAAAAATGAATATGCGACACTTTGATGTACAAATTATTGGTGGAATTGTACTACATTCTGGCACAATTGCAGAAATGAAAACCGGTGAAGGTAAAACACTGGTAGCAACTTTATCAGCATATCTCAATGCACTAACTGGCAATGGTGTGCATGTTGTAACAGTAAATGACTATTTAACAAAACGTGACTCAGATTGGATGTCTACAATCTACAATGCCTTGGGTATGAGCGTTGGATGTGTGCTTTCAAATATGGCACCCGATGTAAGAAAGCATGCCTACAATGCTGATATCACATATGGTACCAACAATGAATTTGGTTTTGATTATTTAAGAGATAATATGTGCTTAGAAAAAAACATGCTGGTACAGCGCCCCTTTAATTATGCTATTATTGATGAAGTGGACTCCATACTAATTGATGAAGCTAGAACTCCTCTTATAATTTCGGATATGGTTGATAATGATATTAGTGCTTATCCAAAAATTAACAAAATAATTAAAAAACTAGATAGCTCCAACTATACCATAGATGAAAAAGACCGTAGTGTTTTTCTCACAGATTCTGGTATTGCAAAAATAGAAAAAAATTTATATGAAGCAAATATAATAAAAGCAAACACTGAGCTCTATAGTGTAGATAATTTTGACACAGTGCATTTAATAAACCAATCATTAAAAGCACATTCACTTTTTGAATGCAACAAGGACTACATTGTAAAAAATGGAAAAATAATAATTATAGATGAATTTACAGGCAGAATGATGGATGGGCGCAGATATTCAGATGGGCTACATCAAGCAATTGAAGCCAAAGAAGGAGTTCAGGTTCTAAAAGAAAGTCAAACATTGGCATCAATAACATTTCAAAATTATTTCAGAATGTATCCTAAAATATCTGGCATGACTGCAACTGCTGTTACTGAAGAAGATGAGCTAAAAAATATATATAATTTATCTGTAGTAAGCATTCCAACTAATGTGCCTGTAAAAAGATTTGATCATAATGATGTTGTGTATAAAACAGAAATAGAAAAATATGATGCAATATTAGAGCTAATCAAAGAATGTCATGCCAAAAAACAACCAGTGTTAGTTGGTACTGTCAGTATTGAGAAATCGGAATATCTGTCAAAAATTTTGAAAAAAACAAAACTAACACATCAAGTTTTAAATGCGAAATATCATGAAAAAGAGGCAAACATTATTGCACAAGCTGGCTGTCCAAGTGCTATAACAATTGCAACAAACATGGCTGGACGTGGCACAGATATAAAACTTGGTGGAAACGTTGATATGGCTTTTGCTGAATATATAAAAAAAGATTTCCAAAATCTTGAATCTCAAGATGAAATTTACAATAAAGAAAAAGAGAAATTTTATGAAAAATTTCAAAAACAAAAAAATAAAGTACTAGAAGCAGGTGGATTGTTTGTAATTGGAACAGAGAGACATGAAAGCAGAAGAATTGATAACCAGTTACGTGGTCGCTCTGGTAGACAAGGCGATATTGGAGCATCAAAATTCTTTATATCACTTGAAGATGATTTAATGCGTATATTTGGCTCAGATAAAATAGGTGGACTACTGACTAAAATTGGCCTTAAACATGGAGAGGCCATTCAGCACCCTTGGATTAACAAAACAATGCAAAAAGCACAGAAAAAAATTGAAATGCGCAACTATGAAATTCGTAAGAATATTATGAAATTTGATGATATTATAAATGAACAAAGAAGAGTTGTGTTCAAGCAGCGCATCCAACTAATGAATGCTAGTGATGATGATATTCTTGAGAGCTTTGAGGCAATAAGAGAGCAAGTCAATGAAGCTATGATTAATAAACTAGCAGGCTCTGCAAAATATCCCGAAGACTGGGATACTAATAGCTTTGATGCTCATTTTAACATGCTATATGGTTTTCGTATTGATATCAATCCTTGGATTATGGAAGATAATTCTTCTAATGCCAAAATCTTAAAACAAATTAATGAAATTACCATGGCACATTTTGCAAAAAAAATACAAATTTATGGTAAAAAAAATGCTGCAACTATACAAAAAAGAATATGGCTAGTAGTAATAGGCAAATCATGGGCTGAAAACCTTGCAAATCTTGATAGTTTACGTTCCGGTATACACCTACGTGCCATGGGCAACAAAGATCCATTTATTGAATATTCAAAAGAAGCTTTTGAAGCATTTAATGCTTGTCTTGCAAAAATTGACGAATCATGCATTATGGGCTTTTCTAGAGTGGATGTTGAAGATGGTATAAAAGACATTGCCAATCAAAACACAACACCACCAGTGTTGCTAGTTAGTCGCAAAAAACACAACCCTGTAGAATCAAACCCTCTTAAACCATCAACATGGGGTGTGGTATCAAGAAATGCAGCATGTCCTTGTAAATCGGGGAAAAAATATAAAAATTGCCATGGCTCGCCAAAAAAATCTTAGCAAAAATTTACTGTTATTCTAAAAATTAGACTAATAATGCTAATCTCTAAATATCAGACAATAAAAACATTTTATAAAAATTAAAAAATCTTTATAATGAAAAAAATTATAAACTAATAAATATCTACTAATTCTGTCTAACGTGCAGATGCTATTAAATTGTTCATTTTCATTCTCAAATACGTTAGAAAGAAGATAAATGCAACACTATGATGGATAAAAGTGACTTTCTAATCATGTTAAAAATTGCATACAATTTAAGATAATTCTAACTACAATTAATTGTTTTTACTTGTCAGCAAAAATTTTTTATATATAATATT
>NZ_CAWVOK010000029.1:0-23803 GCF_963930935.1 Candidatus Xenohaliotis californiensis | reverse complement strand
CTGATATTCTTCTATCTCCATTTTCTATACCATTGAGAAATTCTTGTACTATAAATATAAATTCATATTATTTCACTTGTTTTTATTTGTTTCTCATTGTTTATGAGAAAATTTTCCCTAAATTCTAATAAGATACTCTCTTCCTTACTTGCTTTGATTTTTTCACTGATTTCTTTTACACTGTAATCTAGGTTCATTTTTTGTAAAAATATTTTTAGTTGGTTGACAATAGAAGATGTATTTTTAATCTGCCATCTAATTATTATTTCATTACCTATTATCTCAATAAGAGCATGTTTCATGAAAGTATTAAATAAATCTGTTTCATTGTGATATTTAAGCATATTAATCAATGTCTCAGGTGTTAACTGATGATTTTTTTGCTCATTGTTAATCACCTCCACAGTATTTTCGGTATCTTCAAATAGAGGAATGCTTATTTTGTTAATATAAGTCAATCTTATAATTAAGATTTCAGTAAGCATGTGTTGATTTTGTTGTAATTCAAGATCTTTCATTCCTTTAAAAAGTATTTGCCACATTCGATCTAGTTGTGGTAAAGATAATTTTTGTGCAATTACTAGCATGTTTTGTGTATTTTTTTCATTAAGTTTGCTATTTGCTTGAATTGCATCTTTTCCTAGCACACAAATGTGAATTGCTTGATTTATGGCTTTAAGCAGCTCTACTAGGAATACTGAGTGATCAGGGCAATTTTTTATAGTATCATGAAATTTTTTTAATACTTGTTTTACATCAGCATCTACTATCAAGGAAAATAACTCTATGATATCATCACGGTTTGGCATATTAAGCATTGTTCGTACATCTTGAGCACTAATGTGCAGTCCTTCAACATACAATAATGCCATTTCTAATAGAGAAATGCCATCTCTCATTGATCCATCTGCTCCACTGGCAATTACACTTAATGCATCTCTGTCTATTGTATAACCTTCTTTTTCTGCAATACCAGAGAGTTTTTCTATGATTTTTCCATGAGCTATTCTATTGAGAGTAAAATTTTGGCAGCGTGATACTATGGTTACTGGTATTTTTTGCATTTCAGTGGTTGCTAGTATCCAATATACGTGTACTGGTGGCTCTTCTATTATTTTTAATAATGCATTAAATGCATTATTTGACAACATATGCACTTCATCAATTATATAAACCTTTGCACGTGTAATTGATGGGGAATAGGCTGCCATTTCTTTTATTAATCTTATATCATCAACACCAGTGTTACTGGCTGCATCCATTTCAATTACATCTGGATGATTTGAGTTAGTTATTAGCCTGCAACTGTTGCATATGTTACATGGAGATATGCTTATTTCATTATTGTTTGAGCAGTTAATACATTTTGCTATAATTCGTGCTGTAGTTGTCTTGCCAACTCCTCTGGTTCCAGTTAGTAAAAATGCTTTTGCTAGTTTTTTAAGTTTTATAGAATTAGTAATAGTTTGAACTAAAACATTTTGATCAATTAAATCATGAAAATTTTTTGGTCTATACTTAATCGCAAGAGCAACATTTGTCATGTTTGATAAATTTACAAAAAATGGATAACTAAGAGGCGTTAACCCAAGTTTACTGCTGTGGCTGCTTCATTTCTGATCTGACCAAGTTGACAATTAGCTTGCCTAACGCCTTAATATTTATTATAAGCGTTAAGCTTTAACTTGCAAGATAATTTATGAGCATTTTCACTACACTGCTAAATTGTTTATTTCCTTTTCAGTGCATATTTTGCACTGAATTATCCAGTGAGTTTATATGCAATGGATGTTTTAGTAAGTGGCATTTTATAAGTTCAAATTATTGTTTAAAGTGTGGAAGTACATACAGTTGTTTATCTGCAGCAAAAATTTGTTTTAATTGTTTGTCATGTGCACCATTTTTTGATATAGCACGTTCAATGGCATTTTACAATGACCTAGGGGTTATAATTTTGCATAAATGTAAGTTTTATGATCAAATTTATTTGATTCCTTATTGTGCCAAAATGCTTGCTGAACGTGGTGGTGATATTTTTAATGACATGGATTTAATTATGCCTGTGCCATCTAGAAGATCTAGGATTATTAAAAGAAGATGTAATCAAGTTTCGCTGTTAGCTAAAGAAGTTGCCAGAAGAGTGTCAATTCCATTTGATGGTCTTAATATGATTAGAGTAAAAAAGACAGCTTTACAAAGAGGCTTGTCAGTAAATGAAAGATTAAATAATGTTCGTGGAGCTTTTACTGTGCGCTTCCCAGAAAAAATTAGTGGTAAGGGTATTTTAATTATAGATGATTTAATGACAACAGGTGCAACTTTAAATGAATGTTCTAAATCATTAGTTAAAGCTGGCGCTAAATCTGTGAATTGCTTAACTTTATTTCGAACAGTTTACTAAAATATTTATTATTCACAAATATTGTCATTTTTTAATTCTGTTAATTCTTTATAAACACGCTCTTTTAGTGATGAAGGCATAGTGCCAAAGTCAGTTAAAATGCTTTTTAAAGTATGGCAGGCACCAATTGGATTGTTTGTGTTTTTTAATGAGAGTGCTAATTTAAAAATACTTTCAATACTTTTATTTCCAGAAGGACTTTTTTTATAGCTGCTCAAGTAATGCATGGCTGCATCTTTATAAAGTTGATCTGAGAAATTGATTTCTCCAATCCAGTAATGCACTTCAGCTGCAAAAATACTTTCAGGATATGATTTTATAAAGCTTAAGAGGCTGTTTTTTGCCAATGTGAAATCACCAGAAGATATTAGTGCTATAGAGTTATTATATAACATTGCTTCCATTGTGTCAGATGATTCAAGTGCTGGAGCGGTTTGCATTAGAGAGGTATCTGTTTGTTGTTTTATAATATCTGATGATAGTATTTCTTCTATTTTATTAGTTATTTCTTCAATAGTGCTTATTAATTTAGAATTTTCTTCTTCTAGATAAGAAATGCGTTGCTCCATGTCCACTAAATGATTCAACATAGCATCTTGGTTTATATTGCCCCATGTATCGGTATATATTATTAAAAATATACTAAATATTATTGTTTTCATATATGCAAATAATTAATTGTAGTTAAATTAAGACCATCACAAGTTGCGATGGTCTAGGTGATTAGGATATGTTAATAACAACTCTTCTGTTAAGTTTCCATGCTTCTTCATTGTGCCCTTCAACACTTGGTTTATCTTTGCCATATGATGCAATTTTAATTCTATGCTGCTCTATTCCAGCATTTATCATATAATTTTTAATTGCATTTGCTCTTTTTTCACCCAATGCAATATTGTATTCACGTGTACCACGTTCATCACAGTGACCTTCAAGAATTATTTCATATTCTGAATATTCAGAAAGCCATTTTATTTGATGATCCAATATGGTTTGCTCTTCATGTTTTATTTGATATGAATTGTGGGGGAATAATATTCTGTTACCTGCGGTAATTGCAAAATCTTCAGGACTTCCTTTTTCAATATAAGCATCTGGATTTTTATGCTTGCCATGTGAATGTGTATCATCATACATTGATCTATAATTATCAGATTTAATATGTTTTGTATTTTTACCACGTAATGGCTTACCTGGGCAACCTGACAGAATAAGACATAAGGTTAATGATAGCAACAATATTTTTTTCATTTTGATCTCATTTTTGTTTGAATGTAGTAATGAAAAAATATATCTAAAAGAAACTTCAGTCAACAAAAATTTAGATTCAACACTTCTTGTTTTTTAGTTGGTTAGTGTAAGAATGGTGACCATGTTGGATCTATTGCTTCTTGCGGAGTGTTTATGTTTCTTTCATATCCAGAGACAATATCAAGAGAAACTATTTTATTTTTACTTCTAAGTTTTCTTGCTCCTATTTTTTCTTGTCTAGAAAAAATTATCATACGCCCATTTGGTGACCAATTAGCACCCTCAACCATAAAACCTTTTGCTAATATTCTTTCTCCAGTACCATCTGGCCGCATAACGCCAATAAAAAAACTGCCATTATAAGATTTGGTAAATGCAATATAATCACCACGTGGTGACCAAGAAGGGGCAGTATAAGAACCTTTGTCAAAACTTATTCTTTTTACATTTGAGCCATCTACATTCATTGTGTAGATTTGTGGTATGCCACCTCTGTTTGAGGTAAAAACTATATGTTTTGAATCTGGAGAATATGAAGGTGAGGTGCTTATAGCTCTATATCTAGTTAATTGTTTAATCTTAGATGTTTTCAGGCTTCCAGTATGAATATTTGTGTGACCATTTTTTGATATTGCCATTATTATAGAATCACCTTTAGGGGAAAATCTTGGAGCAGATGATATGCCATCAAGAGCAAACACAGTTTTTTCTTCACCACTTAAAATATTATGAGTATAGAGTTTTGCCATATTGTTTTCATAAGACATGTACACTATTTTTTCACCATTAGGTGAAAATCGTGGTGTTAATATAGTTTTTGAGCCATTGGTAAGATATTGATGGTTATTTCCATCTTGATCCATAATTGCCAATCTTCTTGTTTTTTTTGTACTAGGGCCTGTTTCTGCTATGTAGGCTATTTTTGTATCAAAATGTCCATTATCACCACTAAATGACTTATATATATTGTCTGATATAATATGTGCAACTCTTTGCCAATTATTTTGTGTTATTGTTATAGATTTGCCAGACAGCTGTTTTTTCATTACCGTATCCCATAATCTATAAACAAGCTCTATCTCACCATCTTTCTTTTTTATTTCACCAATAAGAACAGCATCAGCATTGGCTACTTTCCATAAATTCAAATTTGGTGTGTTATCTATTGATATATTTTCTGGATGTTTGCTTTCATCTAGAATTTTAAAACCATCACAAGAATTAAAATTATTTGTTATTATAGAAACAATATCTATACCTTGATAACCAGTAAACCCAACAATAGCAATAACTATATTCTTTACGCCACCACGTTGTATGTTTATGTTAAAATGTGAAATAGCAAAAGAGCTATATGTTGTTATTAGTAGTATGAGAAAGTATGATATTTTTTTTTTCATTGCTAATTATAGTTTAGGTTAATAGTTCATTGCTGGATGAGCAGTCTTGAATGTTAAAGTTTGTATGTAAATCATTGATTACTGTTTCATTGCGGCCATATATTTTTAACACTAATTCACATAACATTAATGCTTCACTATATTGATATGGCATAAGAAAATATATTCCAAGCTTTTTATACTCTGCCATATTTTCCATGGTTTTAGACCTTACTATGATTTTAGTTTTTGGTGCATATTGCTTAATTGAGCTAATTGCCTTGTTAATTGTTATTGCATTTTTAATTGTCAATACTGTGGCTGCAGCATTTTTTACATCAATTTTCTTAAGTGCACTCTCGTCAGTAATGCTTCCATAATATATTGGATAGCCAGCTTTTTTGCTTTCTACCACAAGTTCTGGGTTGATCTCAAGAATAGCACAGCTTACACCTTCACTTATCAGTGTATCTGCTAGCACTTTAGCAATTTTACCAAAGCCAATTATTGCAACATGACCATCAATCTCAAATTCCTCTTTTATTAAATTACCTATTTTTTTGTCTTCTGTGGATATGGTGTTAATTCTTCCTCCAATAAAGTCTAATAATGGTGTAAGTGCCATTGTTATAGTTACTGATATCATTAAAGTTTGTGCTAACTCTGGGTTTAACAATCCCTGTTTCAAAGATAATTCAAAAAGTATGAAGGCAAACTCCCCACCTTGTGATAATAATAATCCTGCATGTAGTGCAGATTTATTATTGAATTTAAATAATTTGGCAATGAAAAAGATTACTATTGTTTTTGTAGCTATTATCCCTAGTGCAATAGATGTTACTAGGTGTATTTTATCTAATAATGTGGTTATGTTTAGCGACATTCCAACTGTCATAAAAAATAAACCCAATAATAAAGCCTTGAATGGGAAAACAACTTTTTCAACATCATGTCTATAGTTTGTATCTGCAACAGCAAGTCCTGCAACAAAAGCACCTAATGCCATTGATAATCCTACTTTTTCCGTAGCATAAGCAGATCCTAGAACAATTAATATTGTGGTAGCTATAAAAAGTTCTTCGCTCTCAAAATGGGCAATAATATTAAACATAGGTCTAAAGAGCAATCTTCCAGAGATAAAAATTATCACCAGCCCAACAGTTGCTTTGATTAATGTTATAATGACAGCTGAGACTATAGATGCTTCTGGTGTTGTATGCGCTAAGTTGGGAACCAACACTAGTAATGGCACTACAGCAAAATCTTGCATTAATAGCATGGCTACAGATAGACGGCCTATTTTTGTTAATTGTGATCCATTTTCTTTTAACACTTGCAATACAATTGCTGTAGAAGAAAGGCACAGACCACCAGCTACTATAGCTGATGTATTTGGTTTATAGCCAGCAATATTCAGAAAAAATGCAATTACCACAACAGTGATGATGATCTGAATGCTGCCAGCACCAAAAACATAAACTTTCATAGCAATTAAGCGTTCAAAAGTTAATTCTAAGCCAATAACAAACAATAAAAATACTATGCCAAGCTCAGCAAAAAATGCCATTCCTGCACCAGGATTAATAAGTGCCATTCCATAATTACCAAGAGCAATTCCAGCAGCAAAATATCCTAAAACAGGGCTTAATTTTATAGCTTTAAAGAAAGCAACTATTATTATTGCCATTGATAATAATATCAGTACATTTCTTATGTAAAATATATTTTCCATATCACGCTCCAACTATTTTGTCTGTATAATCTATAGGTATAATATAAAAAAATAACTTTACCATGGCAATTAATTTAAAATTATTTATAATTTTAAATAAAATATGGAGATAGCTGAATGCACAATGTGGGTAGAAGAAAATTCCATGAAGGAAGGGCAAAGGTTTTTTTTGAATCTTTTGATATGGGACTGTTGGTGCAACATTTCAAGGATGATTCCCATGTTCAAGATGAGCCCATTAATACTATTGATCCTATATCTGGCAAAGGTATTATCAATAATAGAATATCAGCATTTTTGATGCATCATTTAGAACTACTTGGAGTAAAAACTCATTTTGTAAAATCTATCAATATGAGAGAGCAATTGGTTAGAAAGCTTGATATGCTTCCTATGCAAATAGTAGCACGTAATATTGCTGCTGGCGATATTGTGAATAGAATTGGCATCAAAGAAGGTGAGCTATTGCCACAGCCATTAATAGAATTTTATCATAAAAAAAATGAGATATCTAATCATTTGTTAACAGAAGATCACATGTTGATTTTTGAATGGTTGAGTCCTTGGGAGCTTGATGAAATTAAACGAACAACTGGTAGAATTAATGATATATTATCCGGTATATTTGTTGCTTTTGGCATTAGGTTAGTTGATTTTGGATTGGAATATGGCAGAGAGTATATTGACTCTGATGATGTTGGTAAATTGATTGTTGGTGATGAAATTACTCCAGATACCTGTAGACTTTGGGATATAAAAACTAATGAAAGGTTTGACAGAGAAACAATGGAGCTTTTTCCTAAAGAAGCTAAAGAAATTTATAAGAAATTGGCTAATAGAATGGGTATACTTGATCTTAGTGTTTAAAATAAATTGCATGATTTAATTTATAATATTTAAATTAAGAAATTAAAATTATCTGATATTTGCTGCTTCTGGCATTAGGTTAGTTGATTTTGGATTGGAATATGGCAGAGAGTATATTGACTCTGATGATGTTGGTAAATTGATTGTTGGTGATGAAATTACTCCAGATACCTGTAGACTTTGGGATATAAAAACTAATGAAAGGTTTGACAGAGAAACAATGGAGCTTTTTCCTAAAGAAGCTAAAGAAATTTATAAGAAATTGGCTAATAGAGTTATTAAAAAATTAGAGTAATAGAGAGTTTGCTAATAATATTGCAAGCATTTTATATATTTTTTTAAAAAATGTAATAATATTATTATAAATATTTTCAATTTGTTCGTTTGTTAACAATTTTCTTTGCATTTTTATTACATTAATATACAATATTTGAAATAATTTAACTAAATGGAGCAAACATGACAGACAATCAAATTACAGTTTCTGGCAGCTACAATACAGTTATCATCATGCGGCAAGAAGATGCCTATGATCAAAATTCAATTTCTATGGATTGCTTAGGATCTAGCTCATCTGAGTTGTTTCATATTGATTTTGTTATTGATCAAAGCTGCCCAACACACTATGACATCTATGTTGACTAGGCTACCCTTCTATCAAAGAGATGACTTGCCCTCACCACTAAATGCTTTTGCATTATAGTGGGGATTTCTTGCTTCACAGGCTCTCATCTTAAATTTTTTCAAAACCAGAGGATGTTGTCTTCACAATCAGCAATGATATGCCCTGCCATTGTAAGGTATGAAATACCCCATTTCCTAAATGTTTTCCACATTTATATCCATACTTTTTTTATAGAGGTATACATTATATACTTTTTTATTACTGTCATCATTTTACTGCATCTTTTAAGACTGTGTCTAGTCATTTACTGTGGAAAGAATTTAGCATACATCTCAAGCAATGCTATTGGAAACCAATGCCTATGGACAAGATCTTGCTGTTTAATTATTGCTGGAGGGGTGCCCTTAAGCAAATTGAAAGAATACATATTAGCACTATCCATCTCCAGCTAAATCAAAGATTTTGATGGAGTATTTCATGCTGAGTGATAAATACAATTTATTTAATTGTTATTTTTTGTTTTATTAAAGAGTTTATAAAAATTTTCTGTCGTTATTTTTGATAGTTCATCAAATGAAATGTTTATAATCTCTGCCATTTTTAATGCTGTATATTTTAAATTTGCTGGTTCATTTTTTTTTCCTCTGAATGGTATAGGCGTAAGATATGGTGAGTCAGTTTCTATTAATATTTTATCAAGTGGCAGTAGCTTTATTGTATGATGCAGTTGCTCAGTATTTTTAAAAGTTATTATACCAGAGAAAGATATATATAGACCAGCTTCTATAGCTTGCAAAGCTAGTTCAGCAGATGATGTAAAACAGTGCATTACACCAGTAAAAGGATTTTTGACCAATTCTCTTTTAAGAATCTCTATCATATCAATATCTGCATCTCTGCTGTGTATTATAATTGGCAGTTTGGTTATTGATGAAGCTCTAATATGTTCTAAGAATACTTTTTTTTGTATTTCATGATTTGTTTTACTATAGTGGTAATCTAATCCAGTTTCTCCTATGCCAATAATTTTACTATGATTGGCTATATCTATGATTTCACTACATGTCATTGCTTCACCCTTCTCTATCTCCAAAGGATGTGTACCAACAGAGCCAAAAACTTCTTTATGAGTTTCAATAATTTTTATAATATTTGACACTCCTGTTTTTTTAGTGCATATAGTTTGCATTACATGCACACCTGATTCTTTTGCACGTTTAATTAAACTAGTTATAGAATCTAATGGTTCATAATCTAAATGGCAATGACTATCAACTAACATTTATATTTACAATTCAGTGTAATAATGTTGTATGATATTTTAAGAAATTTTTTTCTTGTAAGTCAAGTTTTTCCATGACTTTTTGACGCATAAGTATATTGTAATTGTTAAGCCAATTTTTCTCTTCTATTGTTAACATCAAAAAATTAATCATATCATAATCAAAAGGAGCTGCTGTAAGTTGTTCAAAACCAAAAAAATTATTTTTTAACTTAATTACATACATAAGGTTCTCCAATCTTATGCCATAAAAGTTATTGAGATATATACCAGGTTCATTTGATATAACAACATTAGGTTTTAATGGAAAATTGCTGAAATATTTGGAGATTGTAGGTAGTTCATGAACATTAAGATAATTACCCACACCATGACTTGTTCCATGAGCATAGTCATAATAATTTTTCCATAAATGCTGCCTTGCTAAAATATCCAGATTTTGTGCATTAGTTTTTGCTGGGAAAACAGCTGTAGATAGTGTTATTAATCCTTTTAATACTAATGTATATTCTGTTTTTTGTTTTTCAGATGCACTGCCTAATATGATTGTTCTAGTAACATCAGTAGTAGCTCCATAGTATTGTCCACCAGAATCAATAAGATATATTCCATTTTTTATCAACGCATTATTCATTCCATTGTAGTGCACTATGGCAGAATTTGCTCCAAATGCTGATATAGTTGGAAAACTTGGTTGTTTGTAATTTTTGTTAGTTTTTCTATATTCATCTAATTTTTTTGCTGCTTTTATTTCTGTAATTTCATCCTTTTTAAAGGATTTTTTAATCCAATATAAAAATTTTATTAGTGCCACAGCATCTTCAATATGAACATTTTTTGATAATTCAATCTCTAGGTCAGTTTTTTCCATAGCAATTTGCCAGATTTCTGTATATGAAATTTTTTTGATTTTTACCATGCTATCATTGATAATTTTTACAATTGCAGCAGATGTTTTGTTGCAATCAACCATAAGATAGTGTTTTTTCCTGCATATTTCTTTTAAATGGTTTGACAAATTTAATATATTGTCACTTTGTATTTTGTTTTCATTGCTTAGTTTTAGCGTATGATTATTAATAAAAATAGTTACAGATCCATTGTTGTAGATTAATGCATAACAAAGTGCAGTTGGTGTATATGGTATATCGCATCCTCTGATATTTAGTGCCCAGCAAACAAGATTTGGATCTGTGATTAGAATTGGTGCATTATCTTTTAATGTTTTAAATATTGCTGCTAGTTTTTCTCTACTGCTTTTGCCTGAAAATTTAACTTTGTATTCTACAATATTAGATTTTGGCTTTTCCAGCTTATTGATCCAAAGTGAGTCTAGTTCCATAATGGGAAGCATTTTAACTTCAACAATTTTTGAAATTTGCTCAATAAAATTGTGCATATGAAGTTCTGGACATAGCCATAATGCCTTCCATTTATAATGCTTGATAAGCCATTTATCTAATCCTGCATTTTGTATATCTTTCACTTCAAATACTGAATTTTTAAGCTCTTGTTTTGCTTGTTCAGTATATCTGCTATCTGTAAAAAATGTTAATTTACCACCAGCCTCAATTAATGCCAAGCCGTTTGAACCAGTAAATCCAGTAAAAAATTTTAATCTATTGGAATATTCTGGTGTAAATTCATTGTTATATTCATCATTTGATGGTATTAGCAATGCATCAATATTATGTATTTTTAAATATTTGACTAAAGATTGCAGTGTATTTTTCATTTTTATGATACCATGTTAATATGCTAATAATAATATTAGAAAAAATTTATTTATGAAGGTTATTTTATGCATTTTAGATGGCTGGGGTCATTCATTAGAAGTTGAAAATAATGCAATAAGACAGGCTTCATTAAAATATAATTTATTTTGGGACAGCTTGCTTCAATCTACACCATGGTCACTTCTAAATGCATCTGGTGAGGCAGTTGGACTTTCTAATGGATTTCCTGGTAATTCTGAGGTTGGTCATATAACAATTGGCTCTGGTCGTGTTGTTAAGCAAAGTTTATGTAGAATTAATGATGCTATTGTAAGTGGTATGCTGAAAAATAATCAGAATTTGCTGAACTTAATCTCTGTTATTGCTAAAGATGGTGGTGATTTACATCTAATGGGTTTATTATCTTCTGGTGGAGTTCATTCACTTTTGAATCATATAATTTATTTAGCTAAATTTTCTTCTGAGAATAATTTGAGGGTTAAGCTACATCTTTTTTTAGATGGCAGAGATGTTCCACCAAAGAGTGCTATTGGTTTTTTAGAAGATCTCAATAAAGAGATTTCTGATAACAGTCGAATAGAAATATCAACTATATCTGGTCGTTACTATGCCATGGATCGTGATAATAACTGGGATAGGACTAAACTTGCCTATAATGCAATAATTAAAGGAAAAGGCAGAAAAGTTAATAATATTAAAAAGATGATTAATATTGCCTATTCACTTGGTATTACAGATGAATTTATAACACCATTTGTGGTAAATGGATATACTGGTGCAAAAAAATCTGATGGAATGTTGTTGGCAAATTTTCGAAAGGATCGTGCTGTTCAATTATTTGGTGCAATGTCTGAGCTTGACTTTAAAGATAACTTAAAATTCTTTGACACCAATAAAAGTCTTGGAATGATGAAATATTTAAGCTCATTTAATGCTCCAGTTATTTTTGAAGATATTATGATAGATAATGTCATTGGTGAAGTTCTTGCAAAAAATAATATTTTACAATTTAGAGTTGCTGAAACTGAAAAATATAATCACGTTACATCATTTTTAAATGGCGGGTATGATATTAAATTTCCAGGTGAAAGTCGTATGATGATCCCATCACCAAAAGTTATATCATATGACCTTTGTCCAGCAATGTCTGCTGAATTGGTTACTGATGCCATTGTTAAACATAGTAAAAATTTTGATTTGACAGTAGTAAACTATGCAAATCCTGATATGGTTGGACATACTGGCAATATGTCTGCAGCTATTCAAGCAGTTATCACAGTAGACAGATCATTGCAAAGGCTAGTATCTTATGCAGCTGCTAACAACATAGCAATGCTTGTTACTGCTGATCATGGTAATATAGAAAAAATTTTTAATACTGCATCAGGTGATTTTGTTACATCTCATACTACAAATCCAGTTTACTTTGTGCCAATTGGTGTGAAAGCAAGTAAAGTAAGTGGGGGTGGGCTTTGTGATATATCACCTACTGTATTACATTTGTTGAATATTAAAAAACCTAGCAAAATGGATGGTGTATCACTTTTATTATAGTTTTGCATGTTGTTTTATATCTTCTGCTATTCGCATCAGCTCATTATATTTTGCTACTCTTTCTGACCTGCAGACAGAACCAGTTTTTATATAATCAGCACCAACTCCAAATGCTATGTGTGCTATAGTTGTGTCCTCTGTTTCACCTGAGCGATGTGAAATTACTATTTTATACCCAGCTTTTTTTGCTATATTGATTGCAGAAAATACTTCAGTAATTGTGCCAATTTGGTTGTATTTAATTATAATACCATTTGCTAGATTAATTTTTTGTTTTATAGTATAGGGATTTGTGGCAAAAAGATCATCGCCAATGATTTTTATTCTATTGCCAAGTTTTCCTATTAAATTCTCCCATCCTTTATAGTCATCTTCTGCCATGCCATCCTCTATAGAAAGAATAGGATATTTATCACATATATAACTGTAGTATGAAATAAGTTCATCTGATGATAGGCTTTTATCATCAAGATTATATTTTTTTGCATTGTATATCGATGAAGCTGCAACATCTAGTGCTATCATTATATCTTTCCCAGGCATATATCCAGCATCCTTTATTGCCTGAACAATAAATGATAAGGTATCTTCACTGCTATTGAAATTGGGGGCAAAGCCACCTTCATCACCAACATTAATATTGTAATTCATGGATTTAAGGTTTTTCTTTAGAGAATAAATTGTTTCAACAGACATGCGTAAAGCATCTTTGATATTTGATGCGCCAATTGGCACAATCATGCTTTCTTGTATTGCTATGCTGTTATCTGCATGCAATCCACCATTTATAACATTTATCATTGGAGTTGGATGGTGGTGGAGAAATTTTTTAGCATTAAGGTATTGATATAAGGGTTGTTTTTTAGATTTAGCAAATGCTTTTATTGTTGCTATAGAAACACTTAAAATTGCATTTGCCCCAAGTTTGCTTTTATTTTCTGTGCCATCAAGTAAAATTAATTTTTCATCTATAATATTTTGTTTTCCAGCATTTGTGCCAATTAATGTGCTTCTTATTGGTCCATTAACATTATTAATAGCTTTTAATACACCCATTCCCATATAGCGCTTACCACCATCGCGCAATTCAACTGCCTCTTTTTTGCCAGTTGATAATCCTGATGGTATAATAACACTACCAATGCTACCATCTTCTAATGTAACTATAGTTTCAATTGTTGGAATACCCCTGCTATCTAAAAGTTCACTAGCTTTTATGTCTACTATGTTCATTTAAAGTGTATATAAATAACTAAATTAGATAGATTTTAGATTAAAATTTTTTCCAAACAAGTTGTTTTAATTTTAGTAATGCTTATTTACTGCTTGATTTTGTTGATTCTATATTTTTTGATGTTGTAATATTAGGATTGACTATTTTTTGCAATAGTTTGTCTGTTTTTTGTTTTTCTGTGTCAATACTTACTTGAATTTGAGCTTTACTTGCAGGGTTGTGTGCTGCTTTGGCTATTTGCATTAGATCGGCAGAAACCTCTTTTTCTGTTGGTTTGTCATTTAGAAATTTTGTCATAAGTTTATCTACTATAATTGGCTCTTGTGCTTTGCCATATGCTTCTTGTTGCAAATTTTTGCTGGCTTTTTCTATTTCTGTTATTTTTGTTTTACTTGATTTTTCTATTTCTTTTTTAATCTCAATATTCATAAATTTATTAATTGATTTTTGGGTAAGTAGTTTGGATCCTATTAGTAATAGTGGATATGATAGTAATGCTATTATTATTCCACTTATTATGGCTATTCCAGCAGAAATAGGAAGCAGCGTTATAACAGCAAGTGCAATAGTTACACATGTTGTGGCAAGCACACTAGTGGTGTCCATTGCAGTTTTTGATGCTCGTTCAATCATATGTTTTTTTTCTTTCTTAAGCAATGAATACAGAGGATTGGCAAATTTTTTTTGGAAAAGAATTTCTATATTTATATAATCTTCTTCCTTGAGTTTGAAAATACTTTTTTTCATTTTTTTGCAGTATAAAACAATACTATCTTTGTGTGTACTTTCTATAATTTCATTTACTGTAATTTTGGATGATTGGCCATCTTTGTATATCTTATATGTAGATACCAATAATGGCAGAAGCGCACCAGAGGCAAAAATTCCAGGTGGAAGAGAAGACTTTGTGATAGGCATTTTTGACTAAATTTATTGTCTAAACAGTATTGTTTAAAAAAAGTATAAAATTTTTATGAACATCATTTGTTCTAATGCTAATTGCATAAAGCATTTCTTTTAAGTAAAATATAGTTGAGCATAATCTGTGTTCTATGGTGATAAATGCACTTTAAAATAGGCATTATGGACCCGGGGGCGGTACCCGGCACCTCCATAAAAGTGAAAAAAGGCGGGGGTGAAATAGGTTCGACATGTGTAATAAAAAAATGTGTTTCACTCGGTATGATACCACCGTAAGAGATCAATATAATAAGTGTAAAAAATAATATATTTGCTATTAACACCTACGAGGAAGATGAAATGCTAGCAGCAGCTTAGCATCATCAATGTTTATAGCGCGGTTTAGGGGCGCCGGGCAACAGAATGCCCCTGTTTTAATGACAATGTAAAAATATTTAATTTTAACATTAACAATCTATGCTAATGCTATTTAATAATTAAATTGCAATTTCTCTTGAAAGTATGGGATCATGAAATAGTTTAGTTATAATAACTTTATAAATTTTATTAGTTTTTAAAAATTATATTTATGCTTTTGTTTTCATTGTCTATTTAATTAACATATCAATATTCATTCTATAGGAAAAAGCTTCTTTTATGTGAACTAGATGCACATCATCACTTTCTTCAATGTCGGCAATACTGCGCGCTACTCTAAGTATTTTATGATAACCTCTTATAGATACATCACATTTATTTATGAATTGCTCTATATCACTACTCTCTTGTTCATTGATACAGATTGTTTGCTCAATGTTTTTTGTTACCATTGCATTATATTTATGAGGCATATTGCTATAACGATTTAATTGTAATTGCCTTGCTTTGATTATATTATTTCTAATACATTTTGAACTTTCTTTTAATCGTTTGTTTTTTGACAATGAAATAGGTGGGGGTTGATCCAATATAACACACATATCAATTCTATCCAAAATAGGGCCATGAATTTTGTTTATGTAATTTAAGGCACATTTTGGTGCTTTGGAACATTTCTTTTTTTTGTCATATAGATAGCCACATTTACATGGATTCATGGCAGCAATAAGCATAAAGTCAGCTGGATAGATAGCCTGTGCCTCAACTCTAGTAATGGTAACCATTTTTGTTTCTAGTGGTTGTCTTAAGCTGTTTATTGCTGCTATGGAAAATTCTGGAAATTCATCTAAGAATAATATGCCATTATGAGCCATGGTCACTTCTCCAAGCTTTGCCATACGCCCTCCTCCAATCATTGCCTGTACAGATGTTGTATGATGTGGTGATCGAAATGGTGGATCTACATGTAGAGCACCATTTTTCAACTCTCCTGTAATACTTAATATTAAATTATTTTCCAATATTTCTTCATTGGTTAATTCTGGCATTATCCCAGGTGTCATTGATGCAAGCATTGATTTTCCAATGCCAGGTGCTCCAATCATAAGTATGTTATGTTTACCAGCTACTGCAATTTTCAAAGCTTTTATGGCTATATTTTGTCCATGTATTTCTGAGATATCATTATATTTTGTTATATTTTTTTTAAGTAATTGTTTTTTTATTGTTGGTGTAGGTATTGAATTATTTAATGCATCAATTACTTCAAAAAGAGTATCTGCAGCTATAAATTTGTTATCTTTAATAGCCCAAAGAACTTCATTTATGTTGTTTTTTGAACATATAATATTAAAATTTAGTTCTTTTGCCTTTATTGCTGCTGGCAATACTCCTGAGGTTGATATAATACTTCCATCTAATGATAATTCACCAATGGCAATAACCTTATTAAGTGTTTTTTGTTTTATAATGCCAATTTCTACTAGTAGCCCTAGTGCTATAGGTAAATCATAATGGCTGCCAGTTTTAAGAATATCTGCTGGAGATAGGTTAACTACAATTTTTTTTGGTGGCAGTTTGATACCTAGTGCTATTATAGCTGCTTTAATGCGATCTCTTGACTCCCCAACTGTCTTGCTTGGCAATCCAACAATAGTAAAACTGGGCATGCCAGATGTTAGCATAACCTGAACATTTATTGATAAACATTTAATCCCAGATAAGGCTATTGTAAAAGTGTGTGCTACCACTAATAATTTATTATAAATATGTTTAAGATACCAATATTTGCAAATTTTATTTTAATTATCAAGTTGTTAGTTGCATTATGTATGATAAATTTGTTGTATAATTATGTATTGTAAGAGAATTTGATCTGTATTAATCTATTTTTATATCTTGATAATTATATTGTCCTATGAGTATGAGATTATTATTTGTTTTAGTTTGTTTTGCTGCACAGTTGTTGTTTTTTATTAGTGTATCACATGTTAAAGCAGAGCTTGGCATAGTTCCATTGGTGATTGGAGAAAAGCAAGTTGATGCTTTGTCTTTAGGTGATAGACAATTTTATTTTCGTTTGTTGGGATTTAAGATTCAAAATGCTGGCGATAGTTTTGGTAGATTTACTGCATTACGTGAATATGATTATACAAAACTAGAGCAATGGTTCTATTTGCTTGATAAAATTGACAGTGCTTCTGATTTTATACCAACTTTGGCTGGTCATTATTTTAGCCAAACACAAAACAATAAAGATGTCATACATATAGTTAATTATTTACGCAATCATGCTAAAAAAGATTTATCTAAAAAATGGTGGTGGTTGATACAGGCAGCATTTTTAGCTGATACAAGACTTGATGATAAAAATTTGGCTCTTGAAATTTCATATGAAATAACACAATTGCCAGATGATGCGCCACCATGGGCAAAATATTTCCCATCTATTATTTTGGCACAAATAGGTGATAAACGTAAAGCTGAAGAAGTAATGAAAATGCTTGTTAATAATTATGATGATATTAGTGAGCAAGAGTGGCGTTTTATTAAATATTTTATTCAAGATAGACTAGGAGGCTCCTATGATACATCAATGCAAAAAAGATCAGGAAATTTATAGGTTTCATATAGAAATTGGATTGGATTATTTATCTTGTATTTTTCCTGTTACAGGTACTACAAAGTTAGTTAGTAATAATTTGTGTTATAAGCACAATATTACTGCAAAAATGCAAGATAAAGAAATATGCAAACAAATTGACACAAGAATGCAAAATAAAAAGTTGTTAGATGAATTTGCAAAAATTAAAGATTTGCTAAGTTTGCAAGAATTTGCCAATGATTTTGATCATTTTCCCTTTGCAAATGCTGCAAAAAAACTTGTATTTGGCGCAGGAAAGCCTAATGGATTAATGATTGTTGGTGATATGCCTAGTATATATGATGAGCAATCTGGTCAACCATTTAGTGATGTTGATATTAATAAATTGCTTACAGATATGCTTAAAGCTATTCATATTGAAATTAAAAATTGTTACATAACCAATATTTTGCTACATAGATATAACAGAATTGATAACAGGGGTTTATTATCTAAAATAGCAACATATAAAGAGTTTTTAATAAAGCATATTGCTTTGGTTCAGCCAAAAGCTATATTGTTAATGGGAAAACTTCCAGTATCAAGTATTTTTAATATAAACAGTATAATAAATGCCAGAAAGCAGCATTTGTTTTATGATAATAATGGTTATCAGATACCAGTAGTTGCAACATATCATCCAGAAATGCTGCTTAAAGGCATAGAAAGTAAAAAATTTGCTTGGAATGATTTGCAAATTTTACGAAACAAAATTATAAAGCTGAATGTCTTGTGATTGTTACAGTATAAATTGAATTATATCTTTCTGAATAGAAGTATATTTTGTCATCTTTTATAAATAAAGTTGATCTACTTGCAGGCATTTTTTTTCGCTTTGCAAGCAATTCACCAGTTTCAACGTCAAATACCTTAATGCTGTTGGTTGAATCAAATATTATTAAGTAATTATTAAGTGTTGTTATATCACGCACAGCATTATTAAGATTAACATTTTCCCATAATACGTTTTTGTTCTCTGCATTAAGTGCAACTAGTTTATTTTTTTGCACTAGAAAAACAGTGTTTTTTTGTACCATTATTGCAAATACTGGTTGTTCCTTGTAACTCCAATGTTCTTCGCCAATTTCAACATCAAGTTCAGTTATGCTATTATTGTTGAATGTAAAAAGCATATCTTGAGTTATGAAAAATGGCAAACCAACAACACTGCTCATCACAGTGAATTGTTTATTCCAGAGCATATCTCCAGATTTGCTTAGAGCAGTTATGTAACCAGGTGAATAGTTGAAAAATACTTTATCTTTATATGCAATTGGTCTTGATAGAGGGAGGTTGTGTAAAGTATTTTTAGCCACATATTGGTTCCATAGAATTTTTCCATTGTTTTGCTCAATAGCATATAGCTTATTATCTGTAGTGCTAAAGAATAAATTACCATCACTATCAGCTGTCATATTGCTTCTTAGGTAGCTTGCTAGAGTTTTTGACCACAATATATTTAAATTACTGATATCAATGGCATGTAGCATTTTTGTTCCTGGTGATACAAACAGTTTATTTTTATGCAATAAGATGTTACCCCTATAGTTAAAACTATTATCTAAGTCACAAAAATCAATATCTGAGATAACTTTAGCCTCTTTTGTTGTAATGTATATTTTGCAAGCACGAAGTAAAAATATATTGTTGTTAGAGACGGCAATATCTATCTTGTCTTTAAAAGAATATCTTGTATTTTTACTTAGTTTAAATTTTTTTACATCTATTTTTATTGCTGTATTTTTATGTATGTGAGTGTTGTCATTGGCTTTTACAGATGATAGATTAACAACTATTAATAAAAGCATAATAGTAAAGATTTTGAGCACAAAACAAAAATCAAAAATAGTTTAAATTATTATCCTGCTTAACACCTAAAAGTCAAGCTATGATTGTTTTTTTAAAAGCAGCGTTTTTCAATTAGTAAAAAATAATATTAATTTAGCTTTTGTAATTTATCTAAAGGAATAAAAAATTTTAAATATGATGTAAATTGTAAGTATATAATTTTTACCATTATAATGACTTAGAAAAAAAGTTATTGCTACCATGTAGGGTAAAGATTTTAAAGAATTTGCCAATATCAATTTTGAGATAAAAAATCACTATACCTAAAAAAGTCAGTATTATCTAGATCAGCATGAGTAAAAAATTAATATTAGAGATCTCTGAAAAGTACTTGGCTAATAGATGAGCTATCTTCAAATGCTTATCTAGTTAATGCCACAGCTATTGCTCTAGAAGACTAGAATAGACTAGCGCCAAGCATTAAAACTAATTCAGAAAGTGGCTGAAGAACAGATTCACATTGACAACACTGTGTATTCTTCAATCCTTTTAAAGGAAAGTAGATCATTCATGAATCATATAAAACTTATTACATAAATGATTCTAGGAGAAACAAGAATAATTAGTTGTATGGCATGAATAGCAATACATACAATAGTATAAGAATTGGAAACATGTTATAAAAATATTTTAAGTTTTTACTAAGCTTTGATTTTATTTTGCTTAATATAAGTTAACAGCACAGATAGAAAATTTTCATGGTAATACTTATAAAAAAATATTTTTAGTGTTGGGTGGTAATACTGTAATAAGAATCCTATTACTCTGAAAGATGTTGTATAAAAATAACTAGTTTTTTAAATGCTATATGATTTTTAATAAAATCATTGCAGCCATAAACATAGAAGTAAACAAAAAACCATCAATGCGATCAAGTATACCACCATGTCCTGGTAATAGTTTTCCAGTATCTTTAATGTTGCATAATCTTTTAAATGTTGACTCATAAAAATCACCAAATTGAGCAAGAATAAGCATTACTGTTTGTATAGTGCAAATTTTTATAATTCCTATATTATCTTTTATTCCATAAAAAAATAAGCCAACTAATAATGCAGCAATCCATCCAGCAGTCAATCCAGCATAGGTTTTGTTTGGACTGATGTTTGGTAAGATTTTTTTATTCCCAAAATTTTTTCCAATAAAATAAGCAGAGGTATCAATAGCAGCAATGCTTATTAATAGCCATAGTAAATTAATTGCCCCACTTGTTGAGTGTCTTATGAATACAATAGATACAAAAGTGGTAATTATAATAAAGCGCCAGCATGTATATGATTTTATAAAATGTGGCTTTGCATTTGGATTGTATGAGTTGCTAATTGCGCACCTTGCCTCATTTAATGCCTGATCAGTTAGTACTAATATTAGAACAGTGAAGAAAAAATTTTTTTGTATTAGTGCTAATATGACTAATATGATCATTATCATTGCAGAAAATGACCTTTTGGTCAAATCTGATGAAACATTTTTTTTCATTTGATTATGATAGTGTTGCTTAATTTGTAACAATTTTTTTTGTGCAAAAATTTTATTGTTTGTATTTTTTATACTCTTGCTACTTGTTGTGCTCTGCTGTTCATCTTGAATATGATTAACTACACTATTTTCATCATCAACCAACAATTCATCTTCATCATTAATTGATGCTTTATTTGAATTGTTTTCCATGTTTTTTGTGTTGTTTTTATTTACTATGTGCATACCACCTACCATAAATATGCTAAATAATAGCATAAATTATTTTTTATTAAATTAAAACATAATGATAATGATAAAAAAAGTTTATAATCTAATATTGAAAACATACTTAAAGAAATATTAAACATGAACTTACCAAAACATGTTGCTATGATTATGGATGGTAATAGACGATGGGCAAAACAAAACAGCAAATGTTTGTTTGAAGCTTATAGTCAAGGTTGTATAAGAATAATTGATATTGTACAATCTTGCATAGACAGAATACCTTTTATAACTATTTATGTTTTCTCAACTGAAAACTGGAATCGAAAAGAAGATGAAATAACAACTATACACACAATAGCAGAAATTTTTTTTATTAAAAAACTTGATTTTTTTTGTGGATTAGGCGTGAAGATAAATTTTATTGGTGAGCGTAGTTTAACATCTAGAAAATTGTGCAATATTATGGATATCTGCAAAGAAAAAACAGCTCACAATAATTCACTGCAACTTAATGTTGCATTTAGCTATGGTAGTAGAAGAGAAATAGCTTCAGCTGTTCAGCGAATTGTAAGTAATCCTCCTAAAGATTTATCAAATGTTAATGAGAGTTATATAGCAAACAATCTTTATACTAAAAATTGTCCAGATCCTGATTTGCTTATTAGAACTGGTGGAGTATACAGGATAAGTAATTTTTTACTTTGGCAAATTGCTTATTCAGAATTATTTTTTACCAATGTTTTATGGCCTGATTTTAAAGTATCTCTGTTTGATGAAGCTGTGCAAGAATATTCTAGGCGTAAGCGCAATATGGGTGTTTGAATTATGTTATCTTGTTAATATGTTTTAGTTATGTTATTTATATAGTGAAATTATTTTAGTGTACTGATATGCTGAAGTCAGAAGATAGAATATTTACCAATTTAGATGGGAGGCTGGCAATAGATTTAGAATCATCAAAGCTTCGCAATGATTGGCAAGATATTGAAAAAATTTTGTTGAAGGGTTCTGAGTGGATAAATTCTGAAATAGCTATATCTAAGCTTAGAGGTCGTGGTGGTGCTGGTTTTTACACAAGCATCAAATGGAACTTTATGTCCAAAGATACAAGCAATGATAAGCCTACTTATTTAATAGTGAATGCAGATGAGAGTGAACCTGGTACTTGCAAAGATCGTGCCATTATAAACTATGAACCACATAAAGTGATAGAAGGTGCTATTCTTGCCGCTTTTGCTATAGGAGCACATTGTGTTTATATTTATATTCGTGGTGAATTTAAAAAAGAAGCTATACTTTTGGAAAATGCTATTAATGAAGCATATAAAAATGGATTAATAGGTAAAAAAGTATGTGGAATTGATTACAGTTGTGATATTTATGTTCACAGAGGTGCAGGTGCATATATATGTGGTGAGGAAACTGCTTTAATGGAGTCTCTAACTGGGAATCCAGGTAAACCAAGAAATAAACCACCTTTTCCAGCTGCAATTGGTTATTGTGGTTATCCAACTGTAGTAAATAATGTTGAAACTATTGCTGTTATACCAACTATTTTAAGACGTGGCGGTAGATGGTTTTCTAGCATAGGTTCTGGCAATAGTACTGGTACGAAAGTTTTCTGTATATCTGGACATGTTAATAAGCCATGTGTTGTTGAAGATGCAATGTGTGTTCCTATGCGTGAATTAATTGAAGATAAAGCTGATGGAGTAGTTGGTGGTTGGGACAATCTTTTGGCTGTATGGCCAGGTGGATCCTCATGTCATGTATTGCCACGTTCTATTTGTGAGAGAGTTACAATGAGTTTTGAATCATTACATGATGCTGGCTCATCTTTTGGTACAGGTGGTTTAATTGTTGCTAATAATACAGCTGATATTATAGAAGCAACAGAGAATCTGGCATATTTTTATATGGAAGAGTCTTGTGGGCAGTGTGTGCCATGTAGAGAAGGAACTGGATGGATATGGAGATTGTTAAAAAGATTTCGAATAGGTACTGCAACTAGGACAGATATAGCATTACTTGAAGAAGTTGGTAAAAAAATAGAAGGTAACGCTATATGTGCTCTAGCAGATGCTGCGGTATGGGCTATGCAAGGTTTGCTTATTCATTTTCGTGATGAAATGGAAAAACGTTGTATAAGTTAATAATGATAATTAAATAAAAATAATTAAATTTTATGTATAAACAAATTTTTTCACCACATGCATCTATAAATGCATTAAAAATATCCTTATTAACTAAAGGATGTTTTGTTTATGTTCCAAGCAGCATGGA
>NZ_CAWVOK010000028.1:0-27547 GCF_963930935.1 Candidatus Xenohaliotis californiensis | reverse complement strand
TGAATGAAAAAGGTTATAATTTTTAATATTATTAATAAATTTGTGCCCATAGCTCAGTGGATAGAGCATTGCTCCCCGAAAGCAAAGGTCATAGGTTCAAATCCTATTGGGCACATTCATAAACATAATTTTGTGTTAATATGGTAAGGATATGCTATTATTTATCTCCAATTGGTTGGCTTCAAATAATTGCAAACAACAACATGTTAATAAAATTAACTTTCATTGAAAGCGCTATTAAAAATATTGAAAACAAAATTGAAAACAAAGATTGCTTCCAAAAATTATGCACAAAATGGCTTGATAATTATTTTAATGGCTTACTGTACAGTAAGCCACCAAACAGTATGCAAATAGGAACTCTTTTTCAAAATAAAGTATGGAAATACTTACTAAAGTGTAAACCAGGTTATACCATAACTTATGGAAAGCTTGCTAAAAATATTGGTTATGCGATGGCTCCAAGAGCAGTAGGTAATGCATTAGGAAAAAATAAATTAAACATTATAATTCCATGTCATAGAGTAATTGGAGCAAATAATAATTTAGGTGGATATGCTGCAAAAAAATGGCGTAAAAAATTTTTATTAAAGCATGAATCAAAATTTATATACAACAAACAAGATGTAAATTTACTATTGTAAATATTTTATATTGTATGCATGCTACAAAATAGTTAAAATTATTTTAATAAGCAATATTAACTTTATTATATCAGTCAATTTGCTATGCAAAAAACAATATATGCACCACTTACACCAATTGCCAGATCTGCTGTTGCAATTGTACGAATCTCTGGCAATAATGCAAAAATTATTGTAGGCTACCTATCTAAAAATCCAATAAAATCACCTAGAGTGGCAATTCTGTCAAAAATATATAGTCTTAAGAAAATTTTTATTGATGAAGTAATGGTACTGTGGTTTCCTGCTCCTAACAGTTTCACTGGAGAGGATGTTATAGAAATACATTCACATGGTGGTGTTATGGTGATAAAAAGCATATTAAATCTTATGAAAGATGTTGGATTTCAATATGCTAAACCTGGAGAATTTACTAAAAGAGCTGTATTAAACAATAAAATGTCTTTAGATAAATCAGAGGCTATAGCTGATTTAATAAATGCTGAAACTCCAATACAGATGCAAGGTGCTATTGCAAGTATGCATACTATTAATACACTGAAATCATGGAGAAATTATTTGCTAGAAATGCTTGCTATAGTTGAGATCAATATTGATTTTGGAGATGATATGGCCATTGAATCTACAAAAAAACAGTTGCAAAAATTATTATTTTCCTTAAGATCATCTGTAAATAATGTATCACAAAACACAGCTGAAGAATTAGCAAAATCAAATATTAAAATAGTAATTATGGGAGTTGCAAATGCTGGCAAATCAACCTTAATTAACCATATCACAGGATCAGATATATCTATAACTTCAGAAATAGCTGGAACAACTAGAGATGTTATTGAGTCAAATCTTGACATTGCTGGTCATAAGGTAACACTAATAGATACAGCTGGTATTAGGGCAAACGTTAGAAATCCAATTGAAATTGAAGGAATTAAAAGAGCTTATGCAAAAATAAAAAACTCTACCATTAGGGTAGCAGTTATAGACTGTAACAATATTGATGCTGAGTACTCTTGCATACAACATTTAATAAATAAAAACACCATATTAGTGGCTAGTAAAGCTGATTCTGTACAAGGAAAATTTTTAACTACTAGTAATGGTACATTCTTAGCTATATCTGCACACAAAAATAAGGGAATAGATGATCTGCTTAGCATTATACAACAAAAAATATCTACCTGTTTTGATTTGAAGAATGATTCTATCTTACTAAGAGAAAGATACAAGAATGCTGTGTATGATTTTATTAAATATATTAATGAAATATATATTACAGATAATATGGAAGTTGAGATAATAGCACATCAATTGCATAGTGCAATAGCAAAGTTAAATGAATCATTAGGGGAAGAATTTAATAATGAAGACATTTTAAATAAAATATTCAGCAATTTTTGTATAGGAAAATAGTTAATGGAGCGGAAGAGGGGGCTCGAACCCCCGACCCCAACCTTGGCAAGGTTGTGCTCTACCACTGAGCTACTCCCGCAAAATACTGATAATAGATGAAAAAATTATATCAGAATAATTATTTATATCAAGTATAATATTATTCTCTTTTTTCAGTTTTCAGCACTTGTTGTTTATTATTAAAACTACTAGATAATATTTTTTTCTTACGTCGTAGCAAATTAGATCTAAGTGCATCACTAAGTTTTTTTTGAAAATCAATGTTTATTATTTTAGCCATTTATTTAACCTTATGAAGTTTAAGCATTAAAAAATGTTGCAGTATTGACAGCATATTGCTCCAAATCCAATAAATCAACAATCCTGCTGGAAATGATGCAAAGACAAACAGAAATAAATATGGCATCATTTTTATTACTTTTTCTTGTGATGGGTCAATGTTGGTAGCTTTTACTCCATTGGTAAATTTTTGTTGTAATATCATAGTAACTGTTAGCAGTATAGGTAATATACCAATAGATAATTTGTTGAAGAAATTAATATTTAAATATTTAAATAATATAAAAATATTAATTGGATCTGGTACTGATAAATCTTTAATCCAATAAAAAAATGGGGCATGACGCATTGATATGCTGACAATTAATACTTTATATAAAGCAAAAAACACTGGTATTTGTATAAATAAAGGAAGGCATCCAGATAAAGGATTAGTTTTTTGTTCTTTAAACAATCTCATCATTGCAAGATTTAGCTGCATTTTATCACCAGAATGTCTATCTTGCAATTCTCTAATTTTTGGTTGCAGAATACGCATTTTTTGTCCAGATATATATGTTTTAATAGTTAAAGGAAACATCACACTTTTAACCAGCACAGTTAAAATTAATATTGATACACCAAAATTATGTGTTAATTTCTGTAAAAATTGCAATAACAGCAACAGTGGTCTGGTTATAAAATACAACATACCAAAATCTAATGCTCTGTCAAATAAGACAATTTTTTTTTGACTTGCATAGTAATCTAAAACACTCAGTTCTTTAGCACCAAGAAACAAGCTGCTAGAAACAGAAGATACTTCACCTGGTTTAATTGCAACCAGTGGTGTAACAAAACTTATTTGTGATTTAAAAAAATTATTTCTATCTTTAGCAGCTTGTATATCTATTGTTGAGGAAGATAATGGAGTTATTAGTGCAGTTAACCAATACTTATCACTAAAAGCCACCCAATTATGATTAGCACTTGCAGGCTTATCAAATTTCACATTGCCATGCTTAACAAGTTTTTTATAATCATATCTTAAAACCTTTTTGTCCAATGCAACAAGCACTCCTTCATTTGTTTTTGGTCCATTTGTTGTTGGGTTGTCACCATGCGTACCAATTAATGCATAAGATGATAAATTGATCTCTTCATTTGTATTATTTAAAACTTTTTGTACTATGCTAACCATATACTGATTGTCTATTGAAAATATCAAACTAAACCTTACACCCATAGGATTATCCCAATAAAACGTTTTATTGGTATTGTTAGATGTAGGATCTAAAGACCAAATAGTATCTTTGCTTGGAAGAAAAATAGATTTTATCTGATCTTTGGCAATCCATCCAAATTCAACAAACCTACTGTCTCTCAAACTCTGTGGTGATAAAAGTGAAACCATGGGAGATGAAATATTTGTATTAACTTTATAATTTTTTAGAGATAAGTCATCTAAAATTGCACCTTTTAATGATAATGATCCTTCTATCGTATCATTTAATAAAGAAGTTCTTGTACTAGATTGCAATAAGGCATCATCTCTTGATTCCAGATATTCTTGCTCCACGCTAAAATCAGTACTATTAAGACTAGAATTATTGACATCATCAAACTGATGAACGTTTGACTGTGGGAAAATAAAATGCCAAAAAAACATTATTAATACAGATAATGCTAAAGCTATAAATGCATTTAATAATTCTCTATTTTTATCCACTAGTAAATCACCAATATATTAATTTTACTAAGATAGCATTAAAGCATGTATTGTTCAATAAATAGCTTGGATAGCTAAGATAAAAGCTTGTTAATTAAAAAAAATATTGCATAATTATTTATAAAATTTACAGCTTAATATAATGTTTATATATCATTTCCAAGACCAGCTTGATAATATTGAATCAAAAGTACCATTTCTTGGCAATAAAGGTGTCAATCTTATAAAAATGAAAGCTATGGGCATACCAGTTCCTGATTGCTTTGTAATTGACTCAAGGCTTTGCGGTATTTACCTGAAAGATTCTAGCAGCATTTCTATAGAAATTCTAGACAGTATAAAATCTGCTATAAAAAAAATAGAATTAAGCTCTGGCCTAAAATTTGGCTCACCTGAAAAACCATTGCTTTTTTCTGTGCGCTCTGGCTCACAGATTTCAATGCCTGGAATGATGGATACAGTACTAAACCTTGGTATGAATGACAAAATTGCTGATGGTCTAGCTAAATATACAAACAACAAAAGATTTGCACTAGACACTTATAGGCGTTTCTTACAAATGTATGGTAATGTCATTAAGAATATACCACATTATATATTTGATAATATATTACACAATATTAAACACAAAGCTGGTGTTGTTCTTGATAGCAGTTTGGACATTGAATCTTTAATGCTAGTTATTAGCAAATTTAAAAATGCTATATATAATAATACTGGAAATAAAATACCAGAAGATGTATATGAGCAACTCACTGAAGCAATAAAAGCAGTTTTTAAATCTTGGAACAATGCTAGAGCAATAAAATATAGAGAAATTAAAAACATACCAGATAATATCTATACAGCAATTACCATACAAATGATGGTTTATGGAAACATTAACAACAATTCAGCAACTGGAGTGCTTTTCTCTAGAAATCCGGCAACTGGTGAAAAATCTATTTTTGGAGAATATTTGCTTAATGCTCAAGGAGAGGATGTGGTAGCTGGAACTAGAGATACTATACCAATTACCTCTTCTTCTAATGATAGAAAAAATACATTAGAATATGTAATGCCTAATGTTTTTTCTCAATTAAAGCAAATCACAAACAAGCTTGAAGCATATTATAAAGATATGCAAGATATAGAGTTTACTATACAAGATGGCAAGCTATATATTTTACAAACTAGGTCTGGTAAACGTTCTATCAATGCAGCTATAAAAATAGCAGTTGATATGGTGATGGAGGGTTTAATTAATAAAACAAAAGCATTGACAAGCATAGAGCCCAAAGATTTAGATTCTATTCTGCATCCAGTATTAGACCAAAAAGTAAAAAAAAATGTTTTGTGCACTGGTTTAGCAGCATCACCTGGTGCTGCTTGTGGAAAAATTGCTCTTAGCTCAAAAAATATTTCTAATCCAAATGAAAACTATATTTTAGTGCGTAAAGAAACAAGCCCAGAAGATATAGAAGGAATGAATATAGCATGTGGTATATTAACAACTAGAGGTGGTGTAACATCTCATGCAGCTGTAGTAACACGAGGCATGGGAAAACCATGTGTTTGTGGTGCATCAAGTATTATAATAAATCAATCAGAAAAATATCTATCAATTGGTGAACTAAAAATTAAAGAGGGTGATACCATAACAATAGATGGTTCCACTGGTGAAATTATGCTAGATGCAATAAAAATGGTGCAACCACAATTGTCAGAAAATTTTTTCATATTATTGCAATGGGCAAAAGAAAACTCACAATTAAAAGTATATGCAAATGCAGACAGTGCACATGATATTTCTGTAGCATTAAAAATGGGTGCCGATGGTATTGGTTTATGCAGAACTGAGCATATGTTTTTTGCATCTGATCGTATTCCATATTTAAGGCAGGCAATTATAGCTAAAGAAGAAAGTTTGCAAAAATTAGCTAATGCAAAAATTTTATCTATACAAAAAGAAGATTTCTGTAAAATGTTTAAAGCTGCAAATGGCAAGCCACTTAATATTAGACTATTAGATCCTCCATTACATGAATTTATGCCTAAAGATCAAGAGGGAATTGACAACTTGGCAGTACTCTGCAATGAAAGTGTTCAAAAAATAAATATAAAAATTGATGCATTACAAGAATCTAATCCAATGCTTGGCAACAGAGGTTGCCGTCTAGGTATTTTAAATCCTAGTATATATATAACACAGATCAATGCAATATTTGAAGCAGCAATTATAGTTTACAAAGAAGGTATTTCAATAAATCCAGGAATTATGATACCATTAATCTCCACTGAACATGAAGTGTTGACAATATTAGCATACATTAATGAAGCACATGCCAACATTAAAAACAAATATGGCATAGACATTAAGCACAGAATTGGGGTAATGATAGAACTACCCAGAGCAGCACTAAAAGCTAGTAAAATAGCACCATTAGTAGATTTTTTTAGTTTTGGCACTAATGACTTAACACAAACTGTTTATGGTTTCTCAAGAGATGATACTGCTGAAACTGTAAAAAAATATTTAGAGTTCAACATTATGGATTTTAATCCATTTATTAAATTAGATGAAGATGGAGTTGGGGCATTAATTACAATGGCTGCAGAAAATGGCTGGTTAACTAATCATAATTTAGAAGTTGGCATATGTGGTGAACATGGTGGAAATTCTGAGACTATTGAATTTTTAATAAAAAATAGGATGCACTATACATCATGTTCACCATATAGAATACCTATAATGATTATATCTACTGCAGTAAAGATATTGAAAAAAAATTGGTAAATAAATAAACTTCTCTAGTATTAATCTGTTGCTTTATTGATTTTATCTTGTGTTTTTGACTGTTCCGTTGTTTCAATTGCAGAATCAGTTTTACTGCTATCTGCCTCAACATCATTGATAGCTTCATCTAAATTCATTGGAGAAACAAAATTGGGTATTTTGTCTATTTTAGTTACCAAATATCGTAGAATATTATCATCAATAGACATTTTTCTCTGAATTTCATTAATTATATCAGCATTAGTAGCATCAATGTACATTAATACATAATGACCACGTCTTTTTCTTTTTATTACATAATTAAAATTACGCAGACCCCAATATTCATGCTTTATAATTTTTCCATGCCCAGCTAACATACCAGACATTTTTTTCAACAAATCATTAGGCTTGTTGTCTTGTAAAAAATTTTGTCTAGTAATAACCATATATTCATAATAAGGCATGTAACATCCCAATTTTTTAATATTATCAAAATATTTTGCAATAAAATTTAATAAAATGCAACAAAAACTCAGTAAATTTAAATAAAAACATTCCAATCTACAAGATAGGCAAAAATTTACATTGCAAATATCTTTCCTGTCAATAACATATTCACACCATTAATTTAGAATTAAAATTTTATGAGAGATAAAAATAGCATAATAATTGAGCAAAATGGCAATGTAATTAAAGTAATTTTATATACTAATCATACTGAAACAGTCTCAATAAACACAACATCCTTTAGTGCCATAGATGAAATGACCTTAGTTATTGATCAAGAAGGTGGGGCTTATGTTGTATCAATTGCACAAAACATAAGAAAACTAAAAAAAAGAAAAATACTTGACCCATCTTTTGAAGAAAGATTTGAATCTGTGGGAATTGTAAGAGATGCTTTAAGCAATAAATTAATTCAGTATAAATTTTTTATATACAGCAGTAACAACAAAATATATGCTTTTAAAGCAAATAACAGTGCAATAAATATATCAAGTGCACCAGAAATATCTTTAAATCATCTTTATCCTTTTTCAAAAAGGTTAATTGGCTTTGAGAATAATATTATACATGTACTAGAAAGTGGAAGAACAAATCTTATGTTGAGAGTATATGATTTTAATAATCAAGAGCGAAAAACATTGGATGCATTAATAGAAGGAGGTAGCGAAGTAGAAGAAGGTATCCTTAAAGCTAATCTAATATCTAGCATTAAAAGAAGCAATGGTCAGATTATGGTAAGCTATCTTTATCCAAAAAATTCTAATTCAAGAACACTGCATTTAAATGTTTGTAGAGTTATGATTTCTCCTGATTGCAAAACATCTGATACTGAAATAATCAATACTGGGAATAATTTAATAATTAAAAGCATAGAAAAACCAAATAATGATATTGCTATTATTATTGGAAATGACTCTGATGGTGTGCTTTATGAATTTGTCCTAAATAAAAAAATTATAAAAGTTGAGCTATCTACACAGGGTGCAGATAAACTTAAGAAATTTATCCAAAATTGTAGAATTTATTCTGATTGTGCTGCAATATTTCCAGAATATTTACCATGGTCATCAACTGTTTCAACAACTAAGCAGGAGGTCACATTAGTAAAGACTGTACCAGCACTACTCCAAGCACAACAGTTCCTACAACCAAAACATCAACTGTTTCAACAACTAAGCAGGAGGTCACATTAGTAAAGACTGTACCAGCTCAAACAAAAACAACTATAAACACTACTCCAAGCACAACAGTTCCTACAACCAAAACATCAACTGTTTCAACAACTAGACAGAAAATTAAACCAACAAGCATACTGCCCATATATACAGCGAAAACTATAACTGTTAATAATAAGCAATTAACAAAATTTCCAACAACACCTTATAATGGAAATATTATAAATAGTTTTAATAAAAACTCTACTCCATACACAAATACACCTCTAATTCAAGGCAATAACACAATTGCAATTATAGTAATATCCACAATAGCTCCAATTATTTTGATTGGTGTTTTTATAGCATGTTTTGTCTACAGATACCGTAAAAACAAAAGAACTGAAAATGCACATAATGCTCAGGAATCCTTAGGTCAAAAAGAGGAAGAAATAGACATGCAATATCTTGAAGCATGTGAAAATGATATTGAAAATAACATCTTATTTGATGCTGAAAACTATAGAAGATTTCGAGAACCTTCACCAACAAATTCTTTTTCACGTACATAATAAATAATCTTTCCAATTGTTATGTGTAATAAAATAAGCTTATGATAAAAAACTTTTTAACAATAAATTTTAATAAAAATTTGCCAAAACAATTACCTAGATATAAAATTATTTTTTATACAATTTGATAAAATAATGGATGTGGCAACCAATATCAAGTGGACTATTGAATCAATAAAAAAAATGATTAATATGCCACTATTCACTCTAATCAAAACCTCTAGGGAAATTTTAGAAAAAAATTTTCCTAGAAATGAAATACAGCTTAGTGCATTATTTAATGCAAAATCAGGTGCATGTTCAGAAAATTGTGCATTTTGCTCACAATCCATAAAATGGAATACCAATGCTGCAAAAACAAAACTATGCAGTGCTGATGAAGTTAGAAAAGCTGCAAAAAAAGCAAAAGCAGCTGGTGCAAGCAGACTGTGTTTTGCTGCTGCATGGAGAGGCCTGCAAGATAGAAATGTAAAGCAAGTTGTAGATATAATAAAAGCAATAAAAGAAGAGGGTCTTACTTCTTGTGCATCATTAGGTTTATTATCAGAGGATAAAGCAAAAGCTCTAAAAGATGCTGGTCTTGATTTCTATAATCATAACATTGAATCATCCAAAAACTATTATGCGAAAATGGTTACTACACACACATTTGAGGACAGAATATCAACAGTAAACAATGCATCAAAAGCAGGCTTAAAAGTCTGTTGTGGTGGTATTATAGGAATGGGTGAGAGTATTGATGATAGAATTGAAATGCTAGCTGAGCTTGCTAACATGAACCCACAACCAAAAAGTGTGCCTATAAATATACTAAATCCAATAAAAGGAACTCCAGTTGCTAATAAATATAAACCTATTGATTCATTTGATATTATTAGAGTAATTGCCACTGCTAGAATGTTAATGCCAAAATCCTATATAAGACTTTCTGCTGGAAGGGAATTTATGGGTAAAGAATTACAAGCTATGTGTCTTTTTAGTGGTGCTAATTCTATATTCTATGGCGATAAATTACTAACCACACCAAATGCAAATCCAATGAATGATATAGACCTTATAAATCAACTTGATATTAAGGTTGAAAAAATTAATTAACAATATAATTATATACAAATTAAGCTGAACATTCCTTTTCCTCTAAAAGTTTTTTTACAGCAAATCCAAGCTCTTGGAATGTGAATGGTTTAGCCAAGAATATAAAATCATTACCATCAATCTCAGTGTCATTAAGATTGTTTGCCGCATATCCAGACATTAGTATAACCTTAACATCTGGATTTTTTTTACGTATCTCCATCATAAGCTCAGTACCTTTCATGCCAGGCATTGCAATATCTGTAATCAGTATGTCTATTTTGCAATTAGAATCAAAAATTTTAAGAGCTTCTATAGCAGAATCAGCAGCTTTTATCATATAGCCTTTATTACGCAATATATTGGCCATTAAAGTACGCACAGCAGTTTCATCTTCAACAATCAATATACTTTCATTGCCTGTTAAATCTTTTACATTCATAGTGCTTGATGAATTATTTGATGATAATTTTCCCTCTATGGCTTCTGGTAATAAGATGGCAAAAGTAGTACCTCTATTTGGTGTGCTTTTTACCAAAATATATCCATCAGTTTGTTTAATAATTCCATATGCAGTTGATAAGCCAAGTCCCATACTCATGCCCATATTTTTTGTAGAGAAAAATGGATCAAATATTTTATGCATATTATCTGTATTGATTCCAACTCCATTGTCACTAAGCTCAATTAATACATAATTACCGCAACGTATTTTCTCACTTTTATGTGGATTAAAATAATTTTGTAAAAATATATTAGTATCATTTATATTCACGTTAGTTGTTTTTATTTGCATTAACCCAGATGAGCTCATGGCATCACGAGCATTAACAATTATATTAATTAATACTTGCTCTAACTGACCTTGATCAACTTTAATATTATATAAACCATTGCCATGATCTATAGAAAGCTCAATATCCTCTCCAATAAGTCTTCTTATAAGATGTGACAATTCCATCAAAACTTCAGTAATATTAATCACTCTTGGTTTTAAGATCTGCTTTCTTGATAAAGCCAAAAGCTGACGTACTAAATTAGCAGCTCTATTAGCATTCTGTTTTATTTGCATAATGTCAGCAAAAGATGAATCACCTTTTGGATGACGCATCAAAAGTAAGTCACAAAAACCAATCATGGCAGTCAATAAATTGTTAAAGTCATGTGCTATGCCACCAGATAATTGCCCAATTGCCTGCATCTTTTGCGAGTGGATAAAATTCATCTCAAGATTCTTCTGTTCAGTAATGTCAACTAAAATACAAATTACCGAACAACATTGCTTATTATTATAATCCTCACATATATAAAGCATAAAAGACATGTCTAAATTTTTTATGCTTGTTTGTATCTTTGTTTTAATGCCAGTATTTAATACTTCATTTATCTTAAGTTTTATTTCCTGAGAATTATTAAAGCTATCAATAGCATTGAACTTTTTAATCTTACAGCTATCAAAATTTTCTACAAACAGCTCTTTAAATTCATTATTACAATTAAGCAAATATCCATTGTTATCTAGGGAAATCATTGGAATTGCAATGTCTTTTAAACACAATTGCCATGCAATAGTGTTCATGGGAGCTAAAAAAAATGGATTGATAAAATGGTATGATAGATTATTATTTTTATAGATATAGTCTATGCAATTATTGCTAATTTTATATAAAGTATGCACATCATTAGAATTTTTTTCTTCTCCCATGGTTTTCATTTTATTTAAAACACTGTTAATATTGCCTTCTAACAATCCATTCTTTTTAACATTTAAAATCTCCTCAGTTTTGCTATTACAACATACAATTTTATTATCTTTATCTGTTACAAGTATAGGTATCTTTTGATCAATAATTGCCAATGCTTTGCTCTGATTATCTTTTATTGCAAAATATTTATTATTGTAAATTAAATATTGTTCTACTTTATATTTAGAGTCACAATAATTTAACAGATCATCTGACTTGTTCATCAACATTTTACTAATAGAAGCTAGGGCTACATTTTTACTATCAAGTGCTAATTTATAAAAATTATTATACGATTTAATGTTAATATTTAACTTATTAGATAACTTAATATTGTTAGCATAATATAATCTACCAGAATTATTAAAAAACAAAAGAAGGTCTGAATTATCAAATATGCTTGTAAAAAGCTTGTTGTTCAATATCTTGCAATATATTAAAAAAAAAATCATAGAAATCAAGATAGCTACAAAAAACACAAAAGACTGCAAAAAATTAACAGAGAAATACAGCATAAACAAAGAAGCACCAGCAAATACCATCATACCAACACCTCTAATAACCAACATGCAGCAACTCTTTAAGCATAGATTTAAGACAACCTAAACATAAAATGTCAACAAACCATTAATTACACTGCATATTTGTACTGTTGTTAATGCTAGTTTAATGTCTTGTTAACTTTACCAGTCTTACGCCAAGTGCTAGTACCATCAGCATGATCTAATATTTTTATTCCCATTTGCTCTAATTCATTTCTAATTTGATCTGAAAGTGAATAATTTTTATTGTTTTTTGCTTCATTGCGTTTTGCAATCAGTTCTTCAATTTTTTCATCATGTGAAACATAAAACCATTCATTATAATTTTTATTGAACAAACCTAATAATTTGCCATTTTGATATAAGATGTTTTGCAATAGTTGTTTTTCTGACTCTTGTGATTTATTAATTTTGACAGTTAATGCATGCAAAATGCCAAATGCTTTTGGAGTGTTTAAATCATCACATAAACACTCAATAAAATTATTGTCTGGTTTTACTTTATGATTAATTGATAATCCATTTAAAGCACCATACAAGCGATTCAACTCATTTTCTGCCATGCTTAATAGACCATTAGTCCAGTCTAATCTCTTGCGATATTGTGTGCTTAAAAGTGCATATCTAATTACTTCACCATCTATTTTATCATCAAGCAAATCTTTAACTGTTATAACATTTCCTATTGATTTACTCATTTTGTCACCTAAAAAAGAAACAAAACCATTATGCATCCAATAATGTGCGGATGAGGAATTTTTACTAGAGCAAATAGTTTGTGCCATCTCATTTTCATGATGAGGGAACAAAAGATCAACACCACCACCATGAATATCAAAGCTACCACCTAAAAAATGCATTGACATTGCAGAACATTCTATATGCCACCCAGGTCTGCCAAAACCCCATGGACTATTCCATGAAAGATTTTCAAAACTTTTTGTTGGTTTCCATAATACAAAATCACCTGCATTCTTTTTATCAGAAGAAACCTCTACTCTAGATCCAGCAATTAAGTCTTTGATTTTCTTGCCACTAAGACTGCCATAATCATTATAAGTTGTTATATCAAAATAGACATGTTTGTTGCTAATATATGCATGTTTGTTATCTAATAATTTCTGAATCATTAATATAATGTCATCCATATGATCACTAACTTTTGGTTCATGAGCAGGCTCCAAACAATGCAATGATTTAACATCTCTATGAAATGCAGCAGTAAAAATATCAGCAATTTGAGATGGAGGCATATTTGATGATAAAGAACGCTTAAGTATCTTATCATCAACATTGGTAATATTTCTTACATAAATAACTTTTTTATATAAATATTTAAGCAGCCTGTAAATTGCATCAAAACAAACCAATGACCTAGCATTTCCTATATGTATATAATTATATACAGTAGGTCCACAGACATACATAGAAATTTCATTATCATTAGCCGGCTTCAACAACTCTTTAGAGTGAGTTTTTGTATTATATATATAAAACATTATCAAAATATAGTTAAAATATTTTACTATATAAAAATTATTATTTTATTGTCAAGCCCAGTAAACATTCTTATCAAAAATCAAATACTTGTCCAATATTTTATAAAAATATAAATTACATTTTAGAATAAATATCTTACAGATTTGATGGAAGAAGAATTAATAGAAAAATTAGTGGATTCACTAATAAAAATTAAAAAGTTTAAAAATTATACTATTTTTATACCTCATGAATGCTTTCTAAGAATTATACAACAATTCAGCATTATATTTCCAGAGAAGGCAAATGGAAAACCAGAAAAACAACTAGAGTCTATACAATTTGCTAAAGTTTTCATTGCCAGAGATGATTATTTTATTGATTTATACAAAAAATTTATTATTGCAATATTTTTACTAAATTGGGCAAATAAATTATGTTGTCATGAAACAAATTTAAATTTGCAAATATTGCCAAAAGAAATATTATTAACAAGCTCACAAGACATTTCATCTTTGTCAGTAGAAAGACCATATGCTGAGCATAGTGTTTCTTGCAACAAACACACTGTAAAAATAAACAAATTTGACGAAAATTTTATTAAAGAATGCATTAATAACAATACTAATAACCAAATAAAATTAAAACTAGAAGATGGCGTGTATTGCACAGCAACTGGTGTTGGCATTGTAATGGCTACATTTAAAACTGAAAATCAAGCACCTGGACAAACATTTAATAAAAAGTTGACAGCTGCATATGAAATAAGATCATCTAATAGAGAGCCAGCATTCACACACTTTGAGGTTTTGCCAACAAAACAAGATCATTGTTCAACAGTAGACATGGGAAAAGAAGGAACACTTGAAGATCAAGAACTTGAAGCAAAATCATCTAGTAAAAAGCCATCATTCACACACTTTGAGGTTTTGCCAACAAAACAAGATCATTGTTCAACAGTAGACATGGGAAAAGAAGGAACACTTGAAGATCAAGAACTTGAAGCAAAATCATCTAGTAAAAAGCCATCATTCACACACTTTGAGGTTTTGCCAACAAAAGAAAATAGTGCCATCTGGAATATAAAAAGAACAGCAGAAACAGCAGGAGAAAAACTAAAACAATCTATTGCAAAGACTTGTTCAAAAGTTAAAGAACTACTGGCTAGCACACTCAAGCCTAAAAGAACTGCCACAAAAAAACAGCCATGTGATAAAAATCATAAATCAACAAACAAACTATATACAGAAGAATCAACAGATTCAAGCATAGAAGATACATTAAACACAACTAAAGATTTAAGCCTAGAAAGTTATGTTGATGGCGAAAGTTATACAGAGGAAGATAATTTTTGTGAAAATCTCAATAGCAGTAAGCAAGATAAAGCTAATCATTCCACATGCCAAACGAATGAATACATTGCCAGAGACATAAAACATACTGCTGTTGCAACAAAAGACAAAAAAACAACAATTGAACTCAAAGACTGTGAATATAAAACTTTATGGTTATATTTTAAGCAAATTGTAATATTTATTTTATATAAAATATTTTTATTTATACATATTGGCTCAATATACCACAAATTAGTAGAAATTTTTCATACTATTAAAAATGATTCATCAGTGGAGTCAGATCACGATAAAATAAAAAATGAACCAAGCACTACACAAAAACAAAACAGTAAAACAGCAAATAACTCACAAGCATTAGATGCAGATAAGACCAAACCTCAAACCACAATGAACAATACAGAACAAGATCAACATAGACCAATGGTAGAGAATAGTGAATATCTGGAAAGAAGTATAAAGGAAATGATATCTGAACTTGGCATGATATAGTTAATAAATTTTGTTTATGCTTATATTTTTATTATGTTAATTTAATATTGTGATGTTAAATTTAATAACAAAGTGTTCAAAAAACTAATAAAAAAATATACACCTACAAATAATAACAGATACAAAATAAGAAACTGGCATACAGACAACTATATAGAATATAATTATGATTATAACAGATTGGCATTGAATGGTTATGCTAAAAATGTTGTAGCATTTAGAGCAGTTAAAATGATTGCTACAAGCATCTCATCTATAGAGATTGTAATTAACAAAAAAATAGGAATTAATACAAAAAATATTATCAACCATCCTGTGCTAAAAATATTAAAAAATCCAAACAATCTATTATCAGGCATGGATTTTATAGAAAACTTAGTATCACACATGTTAATAGGTGGTGGTGCATATATATTAAAAATAGGTCTTGATGATAAAAATCCTGTTGAGCTGCATCTTTTACACCCTAATAACACAGTGACATTAGTAAAAAATGATGAAATTATTGGCTATGAGTATCATTACAACAAAAAATGTATGAATTATTATATCAATAATGATAATGGGGATTGTGATGTATTACATATAAAAAGTTTTCATCCAACAAATGATACCGCAGGACTTTCAAGCATGAATGTTGCAATGACAAGTATTAATCAATATCAATATGCCACTGAGTGGAATTGCTCATTGTTAAAAAACAGTGCTAGACCTAGTGGTGCTTTGATAGTAAAAAATAAATTTAATGACACTCTAACAGAAGAGCAGTTTGATAGGATTAAAGAGCAAATTAGTGATCTTTATTCAGGTAGCTCAAATAGTGGCAGACCAGTATTGCTTGAAGGTGGGCTAGAGTGGAAAGAAATGAGCGTTTCACCAAAAGAAATGGATTTTGTAGAAATAAAAAACAGTGCTGCACGTGATATTGCACTATCATTTGGAGTTCCCCCACAAATGTTAGGCATACCTGGTGATAACACTTATAGTAATCTAATTGAAGCAAGATTAGCTTTATGGGAACAAACAATACTACCACTTACAGATAAAATATTGAATGGTTTAAGTAGATGGTTGCTAAATGATAAAAATCTAATGTTTAGCTACAACAAAGATAAGATCAGTGCATTAAGCCCAAGAAGAGAAAAGTTATGGTCCTATATAAATAATGCTAGCTTTATGAGCAATCAGGAAAAAAGAGAAGCACTAGGACTTGATTCTAAACTAGATGAATAATTAATAGAATAATAAATAACTCTAATTAAATAGCAATATGACATATTTATCAAACAGCTTTCAGATTAAAAGTATTGAAGAAAATGGTATTTTTACCGGATATGCCAATGTCTTCAATGTAATTGACCAACAATCTGATATAGTAAAACCAGGATCATTTAACATATGCAATCCATCTGAAATTAAATTACTTTGGCAACACGATCATACAAAACCAATTGGCAAAGTTATTGAAGCAAAAGAAGATAATAAAGGTTTATATGTAAAGTGTGCACTTTTATTAACCATTTCACGGGGAAAAGAGGCATACAACTTATTAAAATCAAAAATCATTGATGGACTTTCTATTGGATATATATCAATAAAAGATGAAATACGGGAGGATGGGGTTAGGGTACTAAAAAAAATCAAAATACTTGAAATAAGCTTAGTAACCTTTCCATCTAATATTGATGCAAAGATTAGTTCAGTAAAGAATACAAATAGCATAAATCTAGATCATTCTACTTTACTACATTCACTTGCTAGGGCAATTAGAATTTTAAATACAAATTAATTAATAATTAAGAAGGTTTTTATGTCTTGGTTTGATATCAAACAACAAGTTGATGAATTATCTAATGCTTGGGAAAATTTTAAAGATAACAATGAACAGAAACTCAAAGTTTTAGAAAAGAAAAAAAATGGTGACTGCATAATAGAAGAGCAGTTTAATAGACTTAACAATGAACTTGATAGATGCAAAGAGAGAATAGATAAAGAAGTATTACGTGAAAAAAGACCTGGATTTCTACAAACAACAATTAGTGTAGAACGTAAAAATTTTATAAATTATATACGCTATGGCAATGATGTAGGCAGTGCTTTCTCTATAAAAGATGCTTATAACAGCATCTCAAAAGGAGGCTATCTTCCAGCAGAATTATATCAGGGAATAAAAGAAAGAACCTTAATGATATCACCAATAAGAAAATTGGCATCTCAGGTACAAATAAGCACATCTGATACTTTTGATTATATAAGAAATGATTCAAATGAAGAAGCTAAGTGGATTGATGAATCCACTGCAGGTAAAAATTTAACACAATATGAACTCAATAAATATAGCATTAAAGCACATCCATTGTACTCACAGCCATCTATAGCACAAAATTTAGTAAATGATTTAAATTTTGATATAGAGGCATGGATAATAGATGCTGTGGCAAACAATTTTGCTAAAACAGAAAACAATGCATTTATTACAGGAGATGGTCAAGGAAAACCATTTGGATTAATTAATAACTTGGCTAATACACAAAAAGTAATGACAGATGCAATAATATTAGATGATATATTAAATCTTTATTATATGGTAAAGCCAAAATTTAGGGATGAGGATAATGCTTTTATTATGTATCCAGAAACTATTAAAGATGTTCGTTGCCTTAAAGATGGTGGTAGATATATTTGGCAACCTGGTGCAACAAATCCAGATATTTTACTTGGTGCACCACTTTATGCAAGCAATGATTTAGATCCTAAAATATCTAGTAACTTTGTTGCTATTTATGGTAATTTTAAGAAGGCTTATCAGATTGTTGACCGTAGTAATATTGAGGTAATACGCGACCCATATACAAACAAACCTTTTATTAACCTATACACAACTAAACGTGTAGGTGGTGATGTTATGGATTTTGAAGCATATTCATTATTGATGCATAAAACTAGCAGTACATAGAACTCATCAATGAAAATAAAAACAAGGAAGGTTATATGCACCTTCCTTGTATGTATAAATCAAAAATTGCCAAGTAATTTTATCTCCAGTTCAAGAAATATTCCAGTTTTATTTTTAACCATTGCACGCACTTTTTTTATTAAATTCCAGATATCTTCAGCACTAGCATTTGCATTATTAATAATAAAATTACAATGTTTTTTTGATATATGTGCACCACCAAAAACCATTCCCCGACAACCAGCATCATCAATTAATTTCCATGCACTTTGCATCTCGGGATTTTTAAAGACACATCCAGTAGTCTTATGATTTATTGGTTGCGTAGACTTTCTTTTCTGTCTTAATTCCATTGTTCTAGATTTAATTAAATCTTTATTAAGTTTTTTACCTTTAAATAACACATTACTGACTACATAAAAACCAGTTAATGCATTACCTCTATAGCAAAAATCAATTTCATTATTGTGCAATGAAATCAATCTTCCAGAAGCATCAATTATATCCACCTTCTCAACTACATCTTCTGAGCTACAACCATAGCAACCAGCATTCATTGAAATTGCACCACCAACAGTACCAGGAATATTGGAAAAAAATTCAAATCCAGAAATTGAATTAGTAAATGCAACTTTTGCAACATCGGCAACTAATGCACCAGCACCAGCATTTATATATTCATCAGCAATTGAAATACTTTTAAAATCACTGCCTAATTTGATTACAGCACCATCAATACCAGCATCACTAATTAATACGTTTGAGCAAGCACCAATAGTGGTCATTTTATGATCAGAATGAGCCTTGATAAAACTAATCAATTCAGATTGATTGCATGGAGTAAATAATGCACTAGCACTGCCACCAACGCCCATCCAAGACATTTGTGCTAATGGAACATTTAACCTAACATTATTTATCAATGACAAATAAGACATTTCAAGAACTTAAAATATTCTTATTACCCGCATTGTGCCAATCATGTAAAAAACCATCTAAACCAGAAGTTGTCAATGGATGTTGAACCATTGCATGGGCAATTTTAGGTGGAATGGTTACAATATCAACTCCTATACCAGCCAATTCTGTAACATGATATACATTGCGAATTGATGCTGCTATAATTTGTGTTTTTATATCGTAATTTTCATAAACAGTCATAATATTATTTAACAACCCCAAGCCATCAACACCAGTGTCTTCAAGCCTTCCAACAAATGGAGAAACATAAGTTGCACCAGTTTTTGCAGCTAACAGTGCCTGTGACACTGTAAAACATAAGGTTATATTTACCTTATAACCATTATTAACTAAATATTTTGACGCCTTTAGTCCATCAGAGGTTATGGGTAGTTTAATAACAATATTCTTTGATATTGCTTGAAGTTTTCTTGCTTCTAATAGCATTGTTTTAAAATCAGTTGCTATTACCTCAGCATTTACTGGACCATCAATCATTTTACATATTGTAGATAAGACATCATTATAATTTAGGCCACTTTTTGCAATAAGAGAAGGATTGGTTGTTATGCCATCAACAATACCAAAATCTAGTAAATCTCTAATTGCACTTATGTCTACAGAATCAAGAAAAATTTTCATTTACACTCCTAAAAATTTAAGCAGTTTTTCTAAAAAAGAAATATTTGTATTCAAACAACCAACATTCAATATTCTAGGCAAATGATCCAATTGATCAGATGAGCTGTGGTTACTATATTCATATAATTCTTGTAATTTTTTTCTTATTTCTTGCACATTTAATTCATCAAGATTATATGCATACTCTACCAGAATATCACAAGTGGTATCGCTAACGTCTGCTATACCAGTAGAAATAAAAATTTTAGTAATCTTGTTATTTTGCCTGATTGTTAAGATGGCAATATCAAGATTAAACACAAATTTTTTATAGCCTGGTAAAATTTCCATTTCACCATTAGTAGATGGTAATATTATTGATGAAACATCACTTAGTTGAACTATTAACTCTAATGGAGTTAAGCATTTTATAAGGAATTTTTTCACACTTATACACTTTCATTTATTGATCCAGCTTTTTTAATTGCTTCTTCTATAGTGCCAACCATATAAAAAGCATTTTCTGGCAAACTATCATGCTTACCTTCTATTATTTCTTTAAAACCTTTAATTGTATCATGCAAATTCACCCAACGACCCGGTAAACTAGTGAACACTTCAGCCATAAAAAATGGCTGAGAAAAAAATCTTTCTATTTTTCTAGCTCTTGAAACTAAGATTCTATCCTCTTCTGAAAGTTCATCCATGCCCAAAATAGCTATAATATCCTGCAATGATTTATATGTTTGCAATATACGCTGAACTTCTGAAGCAACATAATAATGTTCCTCACCAACAACTTCTGGTAGTAAAATTGTAGAACTAGAATCTAGTGGATCTACAGCGGGATATATGCCTAGCTCAGAAATTTTTCTTGATAAAACTGTTGTTGCATCAATATGAGAGAATGAATTAGCAGGAGCTGGATCAGTTAGGTCATCAGCTGGTACATATATAGCTTGTATAGATGTTATAGAACCCCTAAGTGTTGATGTTATTCTTTCCTGCATACAGCCCATTTCTGTAGCAAGAGTTGGCTGATAACCAACAGCAGAAGGTATGCGACCAAGTAATGCCGACACTTCGGAGCCAGCTTGCGTAAAGCGAAATATATTATCTATAAAAAACAACACATCCTGACCTTCTTGATCACGGAAATATTCGGCCAATGTAAGCCCTGTAAGAGCAACTCTAGAACGTGCACCAGGTGTTTCATTCATCTGCCCATAAACCAATGCTGCTTTAGATTTTGAGCGATCATCTTTGTTAATTACACCAGATTCTATCATCTCATGGTATAAATCATTTCCCTCACGAGTTCTTTCACCAACACCAGCAAACACAGATAGACCTCCATGAGCTTTTGCAATATTATTAATAAGCTCCATAATTACAACTGTTTTTCCCACACCTGCACCACCAAACAAGCCAATTTTCCCCCCTTTAAGATAAGGTGCCATTAAATCTATAACTTTTATCCCAGTGGTTAATATTGATATATTAGTAGATTGATCAGTTAACATAGGTGGAACATTGTATATTTTTCTATGTTGATCAGAATTAATAGCACCTAAGCCATCAATAGGTTCGCCAACAACATTCATTATTCTGCCTAAAGTTGCACGACCAACACTAACTGTTATTGGTGCACCAGTGTCAAAAACAGTAGCACCTCTAGAGAGTCCATCTGTATTATCCATGGATAAGCAACGCACAGTATTGTCACCCAAATGTTGTACAATTTCTAATATAAGAGTCTTTGAATCAATGGTGCATTTTAAAGCATTTAAAATAGGTGGAACAATCCCATCTGAAAATTTTACATCAACAACTACTGAGGCAACGCTTAAAACTACACCTTTTGCTATATCTATCACTACAACTACGGCAATTCAAGTAATCTAGTTATTTTTAATGTTCAGAGAAAATAATTGCAAGTTTTTTCTTACAAAAATTAATACTATTCTAATATTTAAATTTTATCTATTGCTAAAAACAAATAATTTATACAACTTAGAATATTGAATAAATGAATTAATAAGCAATAAGACAATAGATGAAATAAACAATTTAATAAAATAATAACTAGTATAAAACTGATATCTACATAGCTTCATGCATAAAAACCAAAGTATATAATAAAATAAATTTAGCAAAATATACTTCTTACAACTTAAAAATAATTTTTTAATGTTATTATAACTACAAACATAAATCATGCTAGAAAGAAATAATGTAGATAAGCCCAGTGGATTGCCCAATGATATATCATTAATCAATGCGAAAAAAAACAAATAACAAATATCTATAAATTTGTAAGCAAATAATATTGGCATTAATAATATAAAAATAAAAGGCCAGTAACTTTTTGCTAAAAAATTATAGCAAATAACTATAAAAATTAACATTAATTTTAAGATTGTATTTCTAAACATTTAACCTATACTTTTATATATATTGTCATAATAAATACTACATGAAAAAATACAATGGCAGTGGGGGTGATAGTTTCTTTAAAATCAATAAAATTAAATACATAAAAAGTGCTTTAAATGTCAATGATTTGATATACACTGATCTACCTGAAGTTACTTTTTTAGGTAGCTCAAATGTTGGTAAATCTAGCTTGATAAATGCCTTGGCATTCAAAGTTAATATTGCCCAAACATCAAAAACACCAGGTAAAACAAAAACTTTAAATTTATTTAATGCTGGTGCTAAAATTAACATAGTTGATGCACCTGGGTATGGCTATGCCAGACTGTCTCCAAAAATTACTGCATCATGGGGAACAATGATGAACAATTACTTAAGCAATAGACCAAACTTATTAAAAGCATTTTTATTAATCAATGCTAATTTGGGTTATAAAAAAAATGATATTGAAATTATAAATCTATTATTATGGCATAGTATTAACTTCCAAATAGTGGTTACAAAAAAAGACAAACTTAGATCAACAGAGCTTGTAAAATTAGATGATATAAAAAAACATGTAGATGAATTAAGTCAAAATAAAATAATTATAACAAGTGCTAAAAATGGTGATGGTATTTCTGAATTGCGAAATGCAATAAGTAGTCTAGTTTTTTCTGCATGGAGCTAATTATGTCATTTAAAATTATTAGAAACAAATACACGCTATCAACATTGACTATCTTCTTGTTTTTGTGTTTATCATACTTTTTTTTTATTCCACATATTCAAAATATGAATCTTAATAATGAGAATCCAAATTTTATACAACGAACTATCTCTAAACTTGGATTTAGTATCGACACCATTATAGTAGAAGGAAATAACTTTATGGATAGCAGTGAGGTGCTTGAAGATATTGATATAGTGCATAAATTTATCTATGGAGTAAAACTTTCTACAGTAAAAGATGCCTTTTCTCAAAATCCATGGGTAAAAGATGTTTTGGTGCTACGAAAACTACCAGGATTAATTACAATAAAAATCATTGAACGTGAGCCAGTAGCAATTTTTCTCAATGAAAATATAAGACATCTAGTTGATATTAATGGCTATAGCATAGCAGAAGATAATATTGGGGTTTTCTTGACTTTAGTGCAGATAAAAGGAGAGGGCGTTTTAAACAAAATACCAAATCTGCTTAATATAATTAACTCAGAATCATTAATCACCAAACTTGTTCATAAAGCTACATGGGTTGGCAACAGAAGATGGGATATTACACTCACTAATCAAACAGTAATAAAATTACCAGAAGAAAACCCTTTGGAAGCATGGAGATATGCTGCCACATTACAGCAAAAAAAGGCAGTATTAACCAATAATTCAAAAATTGTTGATTTAAGAATAAAGGGAAAAATATTCCTGCATAACTACAACAATCAGAACACATGAAAAAAAATAAAATTACTCTAATGATTGCCAAAAAAATAAATATTATACTTCTTGCCATTACTATTGTTATAATAAGCATGGTAAGTGCTACTATAAAGCATAATCAGATTAAAAATCAACAACTACAAATTCTACCATTAATTAATTATAAAACACCATCAGCAAATAATAACAATGAAGTACAACATATAGACAAGCAAATATATAATCTTATACACAATAAAAAAAAGCAGCCAACATTATAGGCAAATTGTGGATAAATTATGCAATAGTACACATAATTTCTCCATTGCAAGTGCTATAGAGTCATATTCAGTTCTTGAAGCAATTACATCATTAGAGAAAAGCTTTATATCATTACTATTTTTATCAAGAAAATGTAATAAAATATTTGGATTTTCATAATTTTTAAATGTTATATAAAATACATTATCTCTATCAATAGCTATCTTGCTCACACTATTTTTTATTGCCAATAATCTTAAAGTTGCAATTTTAAATAAATTATTAACACTCTCTGGTACTTTGCCAAACCTATCACGCAACTCATGAGTAATTTTATTTAAATCAGAATTATCCTTAGCTTTAGCAATTTTTTGATAAAAATATAAACGTAATGTGGATTCTTTGATATAAGCATCTGGAATTAAAGCTTGTAAAGCAATATCAATCTTTACTGATTCCAAGGCTTCACCTGATGAATTATTATTAGTAGATTGCATTTCCTTCACAGAAGAGGTAAGCATCTCTTGATATAAATCAATACCAACTTCCTTAATATGCCCAGATTGTTCACTGCCAACTAAATTACCAAAACCACGTATATCCATATCATATGTTGCAACATTAAATCCCATGCCAAGTGATTCCAGTGATTGAATAATCTTTAATTTATGCATTTTTAATTCATTGGCAACTTTATTTTCAGCTACCATGAAATAAACGTAACCAATGCCACCAGACCTGCCAACGCGACCACGCAATTGATACAGTTGCGATAAACCAAAAAGATCAGCATTATACACTATAATAGTATTTGCTCTTGGCACATCAATGCCAACTTCTATCATTGGAGTAGATACTAAAAAATTACTAAAACCACCATAAAAGTTAGTTATTTTCTTTTCAATTTCTTTAGTTGGCATGTTTGCATGCAATGTTTCAGCAACTATCCTACATGAAAATTTATCTTTAATTTTTTCTAACATTTTCTCAATGCTGCTAATATCTTTAATATGTGGACAAACACAAAATACTGATCCAGTATTAGACAATTCTCTTTCAGCTGCTTCATATAATACCGCGCTGCTTATAGGTTTAATAAACATATTAATTTTAGCCCTACCTACTGGAGCAGTTGAAAGTAAACTTAAATCACGCACACCAAGTAAAGCCATTTGCAAAGTACGTGGAATAGGAGTAGCAGACATGCTAAGCATATGCACACAAGGATACTTATTTTTTATACGCTCTTTTTGCTTAACGCCAAAACGATGTTCTTCATCAATAACAAATAATCCTATATTTGCAAACTCTATGTCTGTGCTAAATAAAGCATGTGTGCCTATAATAATATTAATAGCACCTTCTCTAATTAATCGTTTAACTGATCTATTTTCTTTTGTACTTTTTAAGCCATGCAATCCTTCTATTACAAGACCCATGCCTTTAAAACGCTCACGGAAAACATTAATATGCTGTTCACATAAGATCTTTGTTGGACTCAAAACTGCAACTTGAGCTGTGCCACTGCTTGCCACAATAAAACTTGCTCTTATTGCAACTTCTGTTTTTCCAAATCCTGCATCACCACACAATAAACGATCCATTGCCACACCAGATGCCAAATCTTTTATTATTTCATCTATGGCTAAAAGTTGATCATCAGTTTCTATATATGGAAAAGTAGCACAAAATTTGCTATACATATCACTATCTGCTTCAAAAATAGTAGATTTATTTAATTTACGCATAGCAGCAGTATTCATTAATTGCTTTGCAATTGCAAAAATTCTTGCTTTTGCTTTTGCTTTACGTTTTTGCCAAGATGTAGTGCCTAATTTATCCAATACAACATTAGTGCTTTCGCCATATCTAGTTAAACATGGAATGTCATTTGCTGGAATGAACAATTTTTCATTTCCAGAATATTCTAAAGCTAAAAAATCACCTTTTATTTCATGAGTAGATATAGTTTTCAAACCTAAAAACCTACCAATGCCATATTCAGTATGAGTTACAATGTCACCATCCATAAGTTGACTAATTTGCTTTAGAAATGCATCACCTTTTTTTTTATTTGTTTTTACTAATCGATAATTATTACCAAAAACATTACGCTCACTTATAAAGATAACATCTCTAAAAACAAAACTAACATCTATACTCATTACAGCAAGCAATAGCATATCTTCTGATGAAGTAAAAACCTCATTCAAATTTTTGACAATAATTGTTTTCACGTTAACCTTGGACATAAGTTCAGAGATTTTTCCTGCAGTGTATAGTGAATTAACAGATAAAACAGTCTTATGTACCATGTCACCTGTAATATTTAAATTTACTATATTGTTGGTACGATACATAAATCTTTTTATTGATTCTGGAATAGTAAATTTTGCCCTTAGTATGCTTTGTGTTATACCACCAATAAGCTTAATTTGATCATCAGCAGAGCTGTCTGAAATGCTATTAAGTATAAAAAGATTATTGCATATATCATACTTCTTCAATTCATGACTTTGTAAACCACCAGTAATATAAAAATGACAGTGAGAAAAATTTTCTAGTAACAAGTGAAACAAACTACATTTTTCATGATAAAAAATATCTAGTAGCTCCATTCTTTTGTTAATTGGCATATGTAACAATTCATCAAACATAAAATTACTGTTACGTAATAAAAATTCATCTAATAATTCTTTATTTAATAACACTTCAATACATGGTGGAAGCAAGGCAAAATCAACCTCTTTCTTACCAAGTTGAGTTACTGGGTCAAACTCTCTAATAGACTCAATCAAATTATCAAAAAAATCTATTCTATAGCCAACCATTGCAAAAACTATATCAACTATACCACCGCGAATAGAGAAGTCACCAGGCTCTATTGCCATAGAAGTTTTTATATACCCAGCATTATTTAAAAAAGTATTTAACTCATCAATTGCAATTGTTTTACCAACTCTTAATTCTAGTATATTTTTTTTAATAACATTAATTGGCGTAGTAATTGCATGTAAATTATCATCATCAATTATCACAATAAAATTACAATTTTTATCACCAATTATATTCATTGCTAGCATTTTTTTAGCTATATACTGTGGAGTTCTATCAAGATTTGTAGAATAAAGATTAAAAATTATTGTATTAGGAAAAAAAAATCCACACTATCATAAAAATATTCCATAGCTTCCATGCT
>NZ_CAWVOK010000027.1:0-3326 GCF_963930935.1 Candidatus Xenohaliotis californiensis | reverse complement strand
TGTGATCAAATAGATATGCACCTTTTGCTTTTATTATTAGTATGTTATCAGTTTTTGTATTAGCATGTGTAAATGGATGCCAAATATGTTTTTTATCTATTTCTAATAGCTGTTCATATTTCATCTGAGTATCTTCTCTATTGATTTATTGACTTTAATATTAGATATTGTTTGCACAGAAAGATGTGGTAGCATGGGTATATTTGCTAAAATTTCAATATTACCATACTGCATTATAGACTGTGCAACAGCATAATCCATTGTGCCATTTAATACAACTCCAGCAATAAATATATTATAATCTTTTAAAGCCTTGATTGTTAGTAATGTATGATTTATTGTTCCAAGTAATGTCTTGGATACTATAATTACCCTAGAGTTTAGTGCTTTGATCAAATCAATGATCATTTCTCGTTGATTAACTGGCACCATAACGCCACCTGCTCCCTCTATTATTAATTTTTTTTCTGCTGGCATTGCTGCAATTATTTTCTCTAATGAAATAGTCACCCCCTGATCTTGTGATGCTATATGTGGCGAAGCTGGTTTAGGGAAAGAATATATTGGATTAATAAATCTATCACTTTGTGCTAATGTAATATTTTGAACTGTTTTTGTATCATTTTCCTTCCCAGTTTGAATTGGCTTCCAGTAAACATGATTACTAATTTTAATCAACCAAGCAGATAATGTTGTTTTGCCAACGCCTGTATCTGTACCTGTTATAAAAATAGGCCTCATTACACAAATATATAAGTTAAATAATTGTTATTATATATGGTAAAATATAAGCTGCAATCATGAAATACAGTTAAAATGTGTTCCACAGCAAGCAATATGCAATGTTGTATTCAATTTCTATACTTTGTGTATAGTTTTTAATAATTTTTAACAAACCATAACAATCATTTAATTTATTATATGCACCAAGTAGCTTTATTTGTTTAGCAAAATAAATTGGCTTAATAAAAAAATGTGTTACCTGCTCTGTAATAATTTGATTTTTTAGACCAAGCTTTGCAAAAATTTTATATAAATTGTTTGTTGTTGGAAAATTTAATACTGGTGATTTATGACCATATAATTTGTATAAATTATTCCAGTTTTTTAAACTACCTTCGATTAAAATTGAAATTGCCATATTTTTACAAATTTTGCTAAGTTTTATTAATGAATCTTCAAGTGTGTCAATCCATTGCATAGTCATATTAGATAATAATAAATCAACTTTTTTTTTGGTTACAATTTTACAAGCATCAGCAGCAAAATATATATTATTCTTCATGAGTTTTTTGTTATTTTGTATTATCTGTAACATTTTAGGTGAAATATCTAAGGCATAAAGATTGCTTTCTGGGTATTTATGATTAATTATTTTAGTTAAATTGCCAGAACCACATCCTATTTCTAAAATATTTTTTGGTGATTGCATTAAGTAAAGCTTATTCATTAAAGACTGTGCTGTGAAGCGTTGCAGGAATGATTGACTGTGATAAGTTTGAGAGTGTTTGTTAAATTGCATTAATTATCTATCAACACCAGATTTTTTTTCTTGTGATTTATCTACTGCAGCACTTGGTACTGGTGTTGTGCCATCTTTTATAGATCCAAGATATCTCAATCCTTCTTTGTGCAAAACATGCCCTTCTCTTTTTACTTGTTCTATCGTTTTTGCATCCAAATCTTTGATCTCTTGTTGCTCTAAATTTTTCATAATAATCAAACATATAGCTTACATATCATATTACTATAATAAAAATAAAATTTTTTTAAACAAGGGTATCTAGTATTTATTATCATTTATATTTTTTAAGTAAAATTTGCCAAACAAAATTTTTAATTAATGCAGAATAAAAATTAACTAAATTTACAATTGATGCATGTCCACCTTTTGATAAAAAAATGAATCCATGTTTTAAAAGTTTTGTTTGCTCCGCCATTTTTTTGGAAACAATTGTGTCATTTTCTATATATATACTAATAATAGGTATATTAATATGATAATTAATATTTAATTCAGAAATACAGCATAAATCTTTCAACAGCAAAGAATAATTTAGCTTTTTCATATGTTGCATTGAGATAATTTTTTCTGCATTTAATCCAGATTTTATATAAAAATTATACAAAACTTCTACAGGGTTTTGTTTAAATGAGGAAATCATTCTTTCTATTACTTTAATTTTGGTGTCAAAGTTGCTAAAACCAGATATGTTAATTACTCCTATGCAGTGCTGCAAATTTGTATTGCAAAGCATTTTTACCAATCCAAATGAATGAGCAACTCCAACCCATGGTTTTTTTAGCATATCATAATTGATCTCAGGATCAGAAAAATAGCCATAATCTATGACATGCACTCTATATCCACTTTGTATTAACTGAATTGATATATCTTGCCAGCACAATGAACTAAATCCCCAGCCATGAAACATTACTATATTTGGTAACATTTTTTTATACTTTGAGCTAAAAATTCTATATCATTTTTAGTATGTCTAGCACATATAGATACTCTTATTCTAGATTTATTAATCGGCACTGTTGGTGGTCTAGCTATTGTAACCAATATGCCAAATTTAAGTAATTCTTCTTTAATTTTTATAAGTTTTTGAATATTAGGAATAACAATGCTTATTATGTTTGTTGCTCCACCAGTGCATAGAAAGCCAAAATCTTCTAACAATGATTTTAACATCTTGGCTAAAGTTTTTATCTTGTTCCGTGTGCTTGACAGCTTTGGTAACTCATCCCAAGCAGCAGTAATTGCGCCAATTATTGGTGGTGGAAGGGCAGTAGAATATATAAAACCAGGGCAATTATTTACAAGATAGTTTTTAATTGCTGTATTACACGCCAAATAAGCACCGGCACAACCAATAGCTTTACCAAAAGTACCAAAACAACAATCTACATACTTACTCATATCACCTATCATACCATAGCCATCATTACCACATACTCCTATTGAATGTGCCTCATCAAGATATAGAAAAGCATTATACTTTTCTGATATTTCGGTCATTTTATGAATATCCAGCATATCTCCATCCATACCAAAAACAGTTTCTGATAAAATAAATTTTGCCCTATTGCTTGATGGATATTTTTTTAATAAATTCTCAAGATTTTTCATATCCAAGTGATTGTAACGTATTTGCTTTATCATAGCTATGGCACACCCTGTATGTAAACTGTTGTGATTTAACCTGTCAGAAAACACATATGGTTCATTTTTTAGTACTTTTTTATTTAAAATTGCTGAAACTGCTGATAAATTTCCTTGATAACCAGTGTTAAAGATAATTGCATCTTCTTTGTTTTGA